>CP003263.1 GCA_000331975.1 Candidatus Uzinura diaspidicola str. ASNER | reverse complement strand
AGTTTGGTTAAAACAAATGTACTAAAAGTATACGTGTTATATATGAAGATTTGGTATTATAATACCACTATTAATTTATAGTACTTTTTTCATAAAGAAGATAAAACTTAATATCTTAACATTAAGTCGATGGACTTAGCTTAGTTGGTTTGAGCATCAGTTTGTGGAATTGAAGGTCGCGGGTTCGAACCCCGTCGTCCATCCTTACAATAACATTCTTTTTATTCTTTTAAAAGCTTCTTTTAATGTTTCTTCAGATGAAGCATAGGAGATTCTTAAATTTGATTCTGCCCCAAAAGAACTACCAGCGACAGTAGCTACTTGTGCTTTCTCCAGTAAAAACATACTTAAATCATAAGCATTAGAAATTTTAACGCCTAAAAAAGTATTACCAAAAATTTCTGCTATATTTGGAAATATATAGAATGAACCAACCGGTTCATTGCTTTTAAAGCCCGGAATTTCTTTCATCATATCTAAAACAAGGTCACGACGTTTTCTAAACGCTTCAATCATGTAAGCTATTCTATTAGGATGCGATTTAAGTGCTATAATCGCCGCTTGTTGTGCTATAGAGTTAGTTCCAGAAGAAGTTTGTCCTTGCACTTTTTCACAAGTCTTAGCTATCCATAAAGGAGCTCCTATAAAACCTATTCTCCATCCAGTCATAGCAAAAGTTTTAGAAATTCCATTAAGAGTGACAGTTTGTTCATATACATCAGGAAACGAACCAATACTTGTATATTTCTCTGAATAATTAATATACTCATATATTTCATCAGAAATGATAATTACATCAGGATGTTTTACAAATACCTTAGTTAGACACTTAAGCTCTTCAGAGCTGTATACACTCCCTGTAGGATTACAAGGAGAACTAAAAATAAAAATCTTTACATCTGGTGTGATAGCTTCTTCAAGCTGTTCTGGAGTAATTTTAAAATCAGTAGAAATAGAAGTATGAATTATTACTGGCAATGCCTCACACAAATTTACCATTTCATAATAACTTACCCAAAATGGCGAAGGTATAATAACTTTATCTCCTGGATTTAATAAAGATAGGAATAAGTTGCTAATTGACTGTTTAGATCCTGCGGAAACTACTATTTGAGAAGGGTTATAATGCAACAAATTGTCTCTTAAAAATTTTTCACAAACTGCCTCACGTAATTCTAGAGAACCGGATACAGGAGTATAGTAATGATGGCCTTGATCAACAGCCTTTTTAGCTGCCTCTAAAATATAAGAAGGAGGAGAAAAGTCTGGCTCTCCTATATTCAAACTAATGACATCAAGGCCTTTCGCTTTCAAAGCTCTAGTCTTAGCGGACATAGCTAATGTTTGCGAATAATTAATCTTTTGTAAACGACGAGAAATACTTTGCATAAATGCAAATTTAGTAAAACTAATGAAGATGATAAAAAGGTATTTTCCTTTACTTACTTTCAATCAGTTGAAACAATTTTATCAAATGAAATTATTATATAAGCAATGTAATACACGTATAAATCTTATCTCGCATAAAACTATCCATTGGTTTTATGAGTATCATGTTTTGCACTCACTCTGTATAGCTAAAATAGTAAATTTTTTACAAGGTGCTCTAATATTGGATGCTGGAACAGGAGGTGGATTTCCTGGAATCCCTCTAGCCATTATGTTTCCTGAAAGTAATTTTTTTCTGATAGATTCCATTACTAAGAAAATAGTAGCAGTAAAAGAAATAGCTAATACTTTGGAACTCAATAACTTGACGGTAGAATGTACTAGAGTAGAAAATATCTCATCCAGCTTTGATTTTATCATTACACGTGCTGTTGCATCCCTTCCTAATCTTATATCTTTTTCTAATGGGAAAATATTAGCTACTTCTCGATATTGCCTTCAAAATGGAATTCTAGCTTTAAAAGGAGGCTATTTAAGTAGTGAAAAAAAGAATTTTCCTCAATACAAAGAGTACTGGATAAAATCTTCTTTTAAAGAAGAGTTCTTTAAATATAAAAAGATTCTTTTTTATTCATGTCCAATAAGTACTAAATAAGATATTTATTTTTAACTTTGTTTTATATGATGAATAACTATAATGCAGAAAAGATTCAATCTTTAGAAGGCATAGAACACGTACGATTAAGACCTTCTATGTACGTAGGAGATATAGGTAAGAGAGGATTACATCATCTAGTAAATGAGATAATAGATAACTCTATCGACGAGGCCTTGGCCGGTTATTGCGATAAAATCTGGGTGACTATATATAAAGACAATTCTATAACTATACGCGATAATGGAAGAGGAATTCCTATAGATATTCATCAAAAAGAAGGAAAATCAGCACTTGAAGTAGTACTTACTAAAATAGGAGCTGGAGGAAAATTTGATAAATCTTCTTATAAAGTATCAGGAGGATTGCATGGTGTTGGAATATCTTGTGTAAATGCTCTATCTAGCCTATTGAAAGCAAAAATTTATCGTAATGAAAAGATTTTCTATCAAGAGTATGTAAGAGGAAGAGCTTTTTCTCCTGTACAAGTTATCGGAAAAACCAAGCTTCGAGGTACAGAGATAAATTTTCATTTTGATGAAACTATTTTTAGTCATATACAATATAACTATAATACCTTAGTAGCAAGATTTAGGGAACTTTCTTATCTTAATAGAGGACTTACTATTTTTTTTAGTGATGAGAGGGCCTATGAAAATAGGAATCCTAAGAGGATAGTGTTTTATTCAGAAGATGGTATTAAAGGATTCATATTGTTTATAGAAGAAAGTAGAGACCCATTAATACCATCTGTTATATATATGGAAGGTGAAAGAGAAAATATTCCAGTAGAAGTAGCTCTGAGATACAATACTTCGTATAATGAAAATATACATTCATATGTTAATAATATTAACACTATAGAAGGAGGTACACATATTGCTGGATTTCGTAGGGGTCTTACTCGTACTTTAAAAAAGTATACAGATGAATCTTTCTTCTTAGAAAAAGATAAGGTGTATATTACAGGAGATGATTTTAGAGAGGGCCTGACAGCTATTATTTCAATAAAAGTAATGAATCCGCAATTCGAAGGGCAGACTAAAACAAAATTAGGTAATGCTGAAGTAAGTGGAGTCGTAGATAGAGTTGTAGGTGAAATGCTACTTGATTATTTAGAGGAGAATCCTAGTGATGCGAGAACAATTATTGAAAAAGTACTTATTGCAGCTAAAGCACGTCAAGCAGCTAAAAAGGCACGAGAATTAATCCAAAGAAAAACTACAATTAGTATAGGAAGTTTACCTGGAAAATTGGCTGATTGCTCTTCTAATGAGCCAAGTGCTTGTGAACTATATCTAGTAGAAGGAGATTCTGCGGCGGGGACAGCAAAACAAGGGCGCGATAGAGAATTTCAAGCTATTTTACCCTTACGTGGTAAAATATTGAATGTAGAAAAAGCTATGCAATATAAGGTTTATGAAAATGAAGAGATTAGGAATATCTATACTGCTTTAGGCGTCCAAGTAGGTGATTCAGAAGATAGAAAAGCACTGAATATAGAAAAGTTGCGTTACAATAAGATAATTATAATGACTGATGCTGATATAGATGGTAGCCATATTTCTACTCTTATACTAACTTTATTTTTTAGATATATGAAAATTCTTATAGAAGAAGGTTATATATTTATTGCAACACCTCCAGTATTTTTAATTAAGAAAGGAAATAAAAGTTCTTATGCATGGAATGACAGACAAAGGGAAAATATCATTCATCAATTAGGTGGAAACAAAGGGCTAAATGTACAGAGATATAAAGGTTTAGGAGAGATGAATGCTGAACAATTGTGGGAAACTACAATGAACCCACAAAAACGTCTACTTAGGATAGTAACTATAGAAAATGCAACAGAAGCAGACCGTATTTTTTCTATGCTAATGGGAGATGATGTTTCTCCTAGACGACAATTTATTGAAAATAACGCAATATACGCTAAGATTGACGCATAATATGATTATTTGTCTTTAATAAAAACCAATAAATTTTTATTAACGTAAACGTTATTATTTTTTTCAATCCATTTTGAAAAGCGATTTTCTGCTTCTTTTTTATCAAAAGCACCTTTACGCACACCTATAAATAGATGTTTCTTGTAAAGAGCACCTATTTTAGATAATAAAGAACGAACTGTATCAGTAGGTTGTGCCCCTTTTTCTAACCAAAAAACAGCACTATCTACGTACATTTTTATTAGTTTAGTTAAAGGGTTATAAGCTCCAAGGGTTTCAATGTATTTTCCATCTCGCGGAGAACGTGAATCCGCTACTACTATATGATAGAAAGGCATTCCCTTTCTTCCGAGTCTTTGAAGACGAATTTTAATAGGCATTAGTATATGAGTTTTTTTAAACAGTTTGTAAAATTAATAAATTTTTTATCTTTATCAGAAGAGCCATTTTCTGGCTTCATCACATACTAATTAAGACTCGTGGTGTAATGGTTAGCACATCAGGTTTTGATCCTGAGAGATAAGGTTCGATCCCTTCCGGGTCTACAATACGATAATATGATTGGTGGAGCTGGCGAGAATTTAACTCGCGTCCATACAAGAGCTTTGTAAGCTTTCTACATACTTATCTCTTCCTTAATTTTTAGGCAGTTCAGAGAAGGTAGAGAATTCTCTGAATTGCTTAGCCTCATTTAATTATGGAAAATAATAGAGACGTATTCATTTTCCTTGCCTTACTTTTACGTATCCCTTTGTTCAGAACAATCTAAAGGCATAAGTTCTGAGGATATCTTGCTATCTTAAGCAGCAAGAGCATAGTTTTCATTGCCGTTTATATTTTGTAACGCAAGATTTTCGTGTTTGCCTTACGTAGCACGTATATGCTTACTTACTCATATTCTCTTGCTGTCAAATGCAATGACAGCCCCAAGAAATTAGCTACCTGAATATAATAAGAATTAAAGAGTATAATATAAGTCTATTTAATAGAATAACTTTCTTTGTAACTTATTAAAAATCTATGTCAGATAAGATACGAATATTGCCTAATCATATAACCAATCAAATATCCGATGGCGAAGTAGTACAAAGACCAGCTTCTATAGTTAAAGAGCTCTTAGAAAATTCTATTGATGCAGAGGCTAAATCTATTCAGCTTATATTACAAGATGCTGGAAAATCACTAATCAAGGTAATAGATGATGGTAAGGGAATGAGTATTAAAGATGCTAGAAAAAGTTTTTTACGTTATGCAACTTCTAAAATAAAAACAACGGATGATTTGTTTAGAATAAGAACAATGGGATTTCGCGGACAAGCATTAGCTTCTATCGCTTCTGTTTGTCAAGTAGAAATGCAAACTAGACGAAAAGAAGATGAAATAGGTATTTCATTATTTATTGAAGGTAATAAATTAAAAGGAGAAGAATTTGTTCAAATCTCAAAGGGGACAACAATTACTATAAAAAACATTTTTTACAATCTTCCTGCACGAAAAAAACAATTTAATTCCAACCAGGTAGAATTGAGAAAAATTATGGACGAATTCAATAGACTAACATTAGCACATCCAAATATTAGGTTTATTTTATTTCATAAGAGAAATAATAAGCTTAAAAAATATTTTGATTTTCCACCTGCTTCACTTAGAAACCGAATTGTAGAAGTATTAGGTAAAAAAATAAATAAAGAAATGATTTCTGTTGATGAACAGGTTAATTCCATTAACTTGAAAGGTTATTTTATCAACCCATCGTATTCCAATAAATCTCTTAGAAAACAGTTTATATTTGTGAATAATAGATATATTAAAAGTTCTTTTTTATCTAAAACTGTATTTAAGGCATTTAAAGGATTTTTCACATACGTAAATCCTCCTTCTTATTTTCTATTTTTTTTCTTAGACCCAAAATTTATTGATCTAAATATACATCCTACAAAAAATGAAATTAGCTTTAAAAATGAAGCTTCTATATATATAATTCTATACAATTCCATTAAACGTGCTTTAGCTCCCTTTGCCATCAAAACATCCTCCCCCTCCCCTAATCTAGTAATTTATGCTAATTATAGTCCATTATTTAACCTGAACGAAGGAGGTTCTACTAAAAAACTTTATGAGCAGATCCAGCAATCTAAATCTACCAATAATATTGATTTATGTTTTCAGCTTTATAAGAAGTACATAATTAGTACTTTACATTCAGAACTGATTATAGTAGATCAGCATCGTGCTCATAAAAGAATATTTTACGAATATTTTCTCCATAATAAAAATTCAACTAGCCAACAACTACAATTTCCTATATCACTCTTTTTTTCAAGAATTAAACTTAATTTAATCAAAACAATTAAAAAATATTTGGTAGCTATGGGTTTTTCTATAAGTTTTTATGAAGGGAGACTTATAGTGAATGCTACGCCTGTAGAAATGAATTTACATCAGGTAAATGATTTTTTCAATACCTTTTTGGTGAAAATTACTGAAGATAGAGTAGACATCTCAAGTTATCAAGAGATACTAGCGTATTCTATAGCAAGTTCTATAGCGATAAAGCATGGGTTATTATTAACTGTAAAAGAGATGAACCATATTATTTATGAACTTTTCTATTTCTGCATAGAACCTAATTATACACCTTCTGGAGAAAAGGTTTTTATTACATTAAATTCCAATTTAATAAATACCCAATTTCATGACTTTTAATATAGTCTAACATATCATCAGCATTAATATAATAATATATGTTGGTATGGGAATAGGATCTGGATACTTTACTAGCACTTTATAATCCTTTTGATACTTTTTTTAATTTTTTGCAGTTTATTTACTATAGTAATTTATCCATTCTCTTTCAATATTTTTTTTCATATTACTTTTCTTTATTTTTCTTCTGGAAGTCACCGCAGGATTATCATCTATCCTTATGACCTTAAGGTCATTCTCCAATTATAGGCATTAGGTTAAAAGCTACTATATTTACGTCTATTGTACCCCCAAAATTATATATATGGAATTCATCCTGTTATCGAGGCCATTGATTCAGGTAAGAGTATAGATAAAATCTATCTTCAAAAAGGGTTACATGGTGTAAATTATAAGCGTATTCAAGAAACAATAAAAAAATATAAAATCCCATTTAAATGGGTTCCAAGAGAAAAATTACGTTGTCTTACCTTAAAAAATCATCAAGGCGTATTTGCTTTTATATCTCCTATTGAATTTCATAAGATAGATGATCTCATACCAATACTATATGAAAGGGGTAAAAATCCCTTATTATTAGTATTAGACAGAATTACTGATGTAAGAAATTTTGGTTCAATTGTCCGTACTGCCGAATGTGGAGGCGTAGATGCTATACTTATACCTCAAAATGGGTCAACACTTATTAATTCAGATGCTATTAAAGCATCTTCTGGGGCTATTTTAAAACTCCCTATCTGTAAAGAATATAATCTTTATAAGAGTTTACTAATTTTAAAAAATTATGGTATACAACTAGTAGCTGCCGAGGAAAAAGCCTTTACTACTTTTTATGAAGTAGATTTTTCTCTACCTATAGCTATTTTGATAGGAAATGAGCAATCTGGTCTAGATTCTTCTTATCTTTCTCTTACAGAGAAACAAGTAAAGCTACCAATGGTTGGAAAAATTTCTTCTATGAACGTTTCAGTAGTTTGTGGGGTTTTAATTTATGAGGTGATACGAAGAAGATATGCTAAAATTACCTAAAATTGCTTTAAAAAACGTATGTCGTTGTCAAAATAAAAGCGAATATCTTCAATTTTATAAAGCAATAGAGCAATTCTTTCTATACCAATCCCAAATGCAAATCCAGAAAAATTTTCTGGATCAATGTCTACATTTTGTAATACATGTGGATCTACCATTCCACAACCCATTACTTCTAACCACCCTGTTCCTTTTGTAATACTTCTGTCTATTTCAGATTCTAATCCACAATATACATCAACTTCAGCACTAGGCTCTGTAAATGGAAAATACGAAGGACGAAAACGATAACGTACGCTACCAAAAAGTTCATTAATAAAATAATGGATTGTTTGTTTTAAATTAGTAAAAGAAACGCCCTTGTTTACGTATAAACCCTCAATTTGATGAAACATGCAATGCGAACGTGCTGTTATAGCCTCATTCCTATATACTCTTCCGGGAGATAATATTCTAATAGGAGGACGATGATTTTCCATATAACGAATTTGAACAGATGAAGTATGAGTTCTTAATAAGAGATCGGGATTTTTCTCAATAAAAAAAGTGTCTTGCATATCTCTAGATGGATGATGATCTGGGAAGTTTAAGGCAGTAAAATTATGCCAATCATCTTCTATTTCTGGTCCTTCTACTGTTATAAATCCTATAGCTTCAAAAAGATTTATTATAGTATGTTTCATTGTAGATATTGGATGTCTTCTTCCAATAATGCAAGATATTCCAGGTTTAGTAAAGTCTTCTAATATTCCTTCTTGGAAGGTCGTAACTTTTTCTTCTTTAAGTTTTGAACTTATTTCTTTGGCTTGTTTTTTTAATTGGTTGATACTTTCTCCAAGTTGTTTTTTTTGGTAAGGTAATAGTTTTCTAAAACTTTTAAAAAGTTTAGAAAACTTACCCTTTTTTCCTAAATATTTTACGTGAAATTCTTCTATTTCTTTTATGTCTTTTGTATTAATTTTTTGTATTGATTTTCGTATTTCTTCAATTTCTCTAAATATTTTTTCTTGCATATATAGAATATAATGAAAAAATATATTTTGCATAGGTATATCTTTCTTCTTATGTTTTAGAGAAATTTGTACTTTTGTATAATAAGTATATTAAAGTAATGAAAAGACATTACGAGACTGTTTTCATTTTAACACCCGTTCTATCGCAAATTAAGGTAGAGGAAACAGTAGAAAAAATACAAAATTTTCTTAAAGAAAAGAATGCCATGGTAGAATACCATGAATCTTGGGGACTTAAAAAGCTTGCCTATTCTATAAATAACAAAACTACTGGTTATTACGAGTTAATACAATTTCAAATAGACTATACTAAAGCTTCCAAAAACAAAAATATAATATCAGATCTTGATCTAAACTTCAAAAGAGATGAAAAAGTTATTCGTTTTCTTACAGTTAAACTTGATAAGTATGCATTGGTTTATGCTAAAAATCGTATACAGAAAATAAAATCTTTCAAAATAGATAACTATGATAGATGACTTAGATTTACTCCAACATTCTAATCAAGGAGAAGAAATACGATACTTAGCTCCCATTAAAATAGAAGATAAACCTAGAGAAAAATATTGTTTATTCCAGAAATATGGCATAAAATATGTAGATTATAAAAATCCTACTTTCCTAGTAAAATTTATTAATATGCAAGGTAAAATTTTACCTCGTTGCATAACAGGTACATCTCTAAAATATCAGAGGAGGGTAGCAAAGGCTGTAAAAAGGGCAAGACACTTAGCTATTCTTCCCTTTTTAGGAGATGATTTGAAATAATAAAATTTTATGCAAGTTATTTTAAAAACAGATATTGAAAAAATAGGATTTCAATACGAAGAAATAAAAGTGAAACCTGGTTTTGCTAGAAATTATCTGATTCCTAAAGGATATGCTGTTCTTGCTACAACTTCAGAAAAGAAGCAACTGCAAGAGACACTAAGACAACGGTCTAAAAAAGAAGAGGTATTACTAAAAAAAGCTAAGGAAACTGTAAATTCGCTGAAATCTATTAATATTAAAATATCAGTAAAAGCAGGTGAAAAAGGAAAAATATTTGGGTCAGTAAATAATCAAGTAATTTCTGAAGCCCTTAAGGAGAAACACATACACATAGAAAAGAAGTTTATTATTATTCCTGGAAATAATATAAAAAAGTTAGGGAAGCACAAAGTAAAAATATTCTTACATAGAAGATTAGAATTAGAATTTCCTTTTGAATTGGTTGGATAGGCAGATTAACATAATTGCGTAGGGATGAATAACTTTCATTTTTTAATTTCACACGCTAAATTATATGGGTTTATTTTTCCATCCTGTGATATTTACGATGGTATTAGCGCTATTTACGATTATGGACCTTATGGCATATTATTGAAAAATAATATCAAAGACTTCTGGTGGAAATCTATGATACAGTTACATAGGAACATTGTTGGAATCGATACTTCTATTCTTATGCATCCAACTGTATGGAAAGCCTCAGGTCATATAGAGGCTTTTAATGATCCATTGATAGATAATAAAGATAGTCGTCGTCGTTATAGAGCAGATCTACTGGTTGAAGAGTATTGTGATAGAATAGAATATAAAATTCATAAAACAGTTGAGAAAGCTAGAAATATTTTAGGTGAAAAGTTTGATGAGCATATTTGTTTTATTACTTCACCTAAAATAACTGAATTAAAAAAACAAAAGGAAAGGATTATAAAGCGTTTGGCACTAGCCATAGATAATAAAACCCTAAATGATATTCGTAATATTATAGAAGAACTGGAAATTAGAGATACTGAAAGTGGATCAAAAAGTTGGACAGATGTTAGGGAGTTTAATCTCATGTTTAAAACAAATTTTGGTCCACTTAGACATAAGACATTAGAACTTTATTTACGTCCAGAAACTGCCCAAGGAAGTTTTGTAAATTTTTCCAATGTTTCTAACAGTACACTAATGAAAATACCATTTGGCATTGCACAAATAGGTAAGGCATTTCGTAATGAGATTATTGCTCGTCAATTCATTTTTAGAATGCGGGAATTTGAACAAATGGAAATGCAATTCTTTGTAGCCCCCTCTAAAGAGAGAGAGTGGTATGAATATTGGAAACATACTCGTTTTAAATGGCATCTCTCTCTGACAATAGAACCCCATTTTTACAGATTTCATGATCACGATAAGTTAGCGCACTATGCTAGTGCAGCTACTGATATAGAATATCTTTTCCCCTTTGGATTTAAAGAAATCGAAGGGATTCATTCTCGAACAGATTTCGATTTAAAAAATCATCAGAAATATTCAGGTAAAAAATTGCAGTTTTTTGATTACAATCGTCATCAACATTATACTCCCTATGTTATAGAAACATCTATAGGGTTGGATCGTATGTTTTTGGGCTTATTTTCTTCGTCACTTAAAGAAGAAGAATTTTCCAAAGGAAATTTTAGAAGCGTGTTAAAATTCCCTATCGCCCTTGCTCCAATAAAGGCAGCCATTTTCCCTTTAGTTAAAAAAGATGGGTTGGCTGAATTAGCAGAAAAAATATTTAATGAACTTAAATGTAAATATATGGTGATTTATGAGGCAAATGAATCTATAGGAAAGAGATATAGAAGGCAAGATGCTATAGGGACACCTTTTTGTTTTACTGTTGACTATCAAAGTCAACGAGATTATACTATTACTGTTCGTCATAGAGATAGTATGAGACAGGAGCGCTTATCTATAAATAAGATAACCTATTTTTTGGAAGAGAAAATGGATTTTCAAAAACTTATCCAATAAAAGGCCTCGTTTAAGGACTTTACCTTTGTCTTTATCAGGAGCCTTGTGTTTTTTCAGGCATTACTTTTGCAAATACAATCTACCGAACAGGACCAATACGATCTATACAATATATAAAATCAGAGCGTATATCGTACTATTATATAAGATCCGCTATAATAAGATTATCTATAATATGTTTATTTACAGCTATGGGTAATGTTTCAAGGAATTCAATTTTTTACAAGACCAATTACAATATTTTGTCTTTTCTCAACAATCAGCTATTAAATATACAATAGGAAAAATGCTTATGGTTATAAAGGTGCTGGGGATATCTATGTTTTTATTTTTTTGGGTTCCACATCATTTTCAATGGGATATGCTTTTTCTCTCTGTATCTATAGGTCTTTTGAGCATGTTAGATAAAAGAAAAATACTATTGTTGTTAAAATGGGGCTTTTTTGGGCAAGGGGCTAAATTTACGTTTTGCTATTTCCTATATTTCTACATTTGATAATGAGCTAAAAAAAAATGTCTTTTTATACTCTTTTATATGCGTTATTTATAGGAGTTGGGCAAATTCTTTAGAAGGGTCCATGTCATAATAAGGGCAGGATCCTTCTTTTGAAGCAACAAAAGCACCTAATGATATTGCTGACTCTAAAGCTTCTTCTATAGATTTTCCATTTATTTTTTTAGCTAAAAACCCTGCTAAAAATGCATCTCCGCTTCCTATTGGATCAGACATAATGATAGGAATTGCGAATCTTTCGTATAGATTATCAATTCCATAATAACTTGCACCATAACTACCCTTAGTAATTAATAATTCTTTCAAATTAAAACACTCTTTTAAAAAACACACTGCCTCTTCTTCCGAAATTTTACCTTTTTTAAACCATGAAACAATTTCATAAAGTTCAGAAACACTCATTTTGACAAGATCAGATTTTTCTAGAAGTTCTTTTATGATATTTTCTGAATAAAATGGTGGTCGAAGATTTACATCAAATATTTTGTAATAGCTATATTCAAGTAAAGCATGTAAAGTTTTCCTAGAGATTTCATTTCTAGCGGTCAAACTTTGAAAAACAAAAGCATCTGTATTATTTATAATCTTTGAATGATCTTTTTCTACCACTATAAAATCCCAAGCAACAGGCTCCATAATTTCATAACTAACTTCTTGAAATAGAGTGTCTTCTTTTGCTAGAACTTTTCCTGTTGGAAAATTATTATCTTTTCTACAGAAAGTAGAATCTACGCCCCATTTTTTTATGATTTTTAGTAGTTCTTCTCCTAAAATATCATCCCCTACACTACTTATTATAGAACTTTTAACACCCAGTTTTTTTAAGTGATAGGCGACATTTAAAGGAGCTCCTCCTGGTTTTAAGCCAGAAGGAAGTAAGTCCCATAACACCTCTCCATAGCAAACTATTTTTTTTATCGATTTCTCCATTTATTTAATCTACAAAAATAACTATATCTTTGAAAGAATTGATATGTACAGCTAAAAAATAAGTTCATAGGTTAATGATATACCGAAAACTAAAATGAAATCTATTGAACTTAAAAAAAACAGCTCCGTTATCAACGGAGCTGTTCGTATAGGAGGCTCTAAGAGTGAATCAAACAGATTATTAATATTTAGAGCTATTTTCCCATACCATATTTATAGTATTGGAAATCTTTCCGATTCAGAAGACACACATATATTGAATAGTGTAATTTTAAATAATAATTGGCTGATAGATGTTGATCATGCTGGTACCGCTATGCGGTTTTTTACAGCTTATTGTACTATACAAAATAGTAAAATGTTTTTCCTGAAGGGATCAAAACGCATGCATAATCGTCCTATAGGAATTCTGATAGAAGCACTAACAAAACTTGGAGCACATATAGAATATATAAAAGAGAATAAGTATCCTCCTATAAAAGTTTATGGTCAAAGAATTAAAGGTGGAAGTATATTAATACTTTCTGATATAAGCAGTCAGTTTGTTAGTGCATTATTATTGATAAGTTTTTCTACTGAAAACGGATTGGAACTTAATCTTTCCAAGAAGATTACCTCTGAACCTTATATTTCTATGACGGTTGCAATGTTGCGTAAAATAGGGATATATGTTTATTGGAAATACAATAAAATTTCTGTTCTCCATGAATATAAAAAAATCTCTATAAGAAATTGTTTTACTGAGTCTGACTGGAGTTCTGCTTCTTATTATTATTCTTTGGCTGCTATATCCGAACAGGCTAATATTTATCTTAGTAAATACAACAATAAAAAAAGTATTCAGGGAGACAGGGCTTTGATAGATATTTATTATCATAATTTCGGTGTCCTGACAATTTTTTACAAAAATGGGTTTAGTTTAAAAAAAAATACTTTACCTAAAGTATCTGATAATTTAGAGTTTAATTTAAATAAATGTCCTGACATTGCTCAGACATTAGCGATAACTTGTACTGGTTTAAAGACTAAATGTCTCCTAATAGGATTAGAAACTTTGAAAGTTAAAGAAACTGATCGTTTAAAATCTATGCGAATTGAATTAGAAAAAGTAGGAGCCTGTGTAAAACATAGTGAAAATTCTTTAGAAATTATTCATTTTAAAGAATATATACAAGAACCAATTTTTATTGATACCTATCAAGATCATCGTATGGCAATGGCCTTTTCTTCATTAGGTCTACATAAACAACTGATTATCCATAATCATGATGTAGTAAAAAAATCCTATCCTCCTTTTTGGAAAGATCTTAAAAAATTAGGACTCTCTATAAGAGAATTATAGATGACTTTTTTTCACACTTTCTTTACTTATATTTAGTATATAGGATATAGTTATGGCAAATCATACGTCAGCAATAAAAAGTATCCGTAAAAATAAAAGCAATCAAGTACGAAACCGCTATAAATACAAAAGTGCAAGG
Organism: Candidatus Uzinura diaspidicola str. ASNER; assembly: GCA_000331975.1. Lineage (GTDB taxonomy): Bacteria > Bacteroidota > Bacteroidia > Flavobacteriales > Blattabacteriaceae > Uzinura > Uzinura diaspidicola. Next base: position 248,993 of record CP003263.1, on the reverse strand, counting down.
ACAATTGCTAAGAAACTTAGAAATGCTATTACAATTGCTATCCAAAAAGGAAAATTTGAAGAATCACTTCAGACTCAGTATAGAGTCTTAATATCAAAATTTGATAAGCTAGCAAAGAAAAAAATCATTCATAAAAATAAAGCGTCCAATCTAAAAAGTAAGATGGCTCAAACTATAGTTTCTTTATTGGCCCATTCGTCTAATGGCAAGGACATCAGGTTTTCGTCCTGAAAATAGGAGTTCGATTCTCCTATCGGCTACATTTCTCAAGAAGCTTAGCGTAAATAATACAACTTATAGATTTCTTTATGTACTTACTTCCTCAACGGAAAAAAAATTATTCTAAATGGTACAACGAACTGGTAGCTAAAGCTGATTTAGCTGAAATTTCTGGTGTTCGTGGTTGCATGATAGTGAAATCATTTGGGTTCTCTATTTGGGAAAAAATGCAAGAAGTTCTTGATAAAATGTTCAAAGATACAGGCCATAAAAATGTTTATTTTCCACTTTTTATACCTAAATCCTATCTTTCAAAAGAAATATCTTATGCTGATGGCTTTGCTAAAGAATGTGCTGTAGTTACTCATTATAGATTAAAAACCTCTACAAGAGGAAACATTATAGTAGATCCACTGGCAAAACTTGAAGAAGAACTAATTATTAGACCTACTTCCGAACCTATTGTTTGGGAGAGTTTTAGACGTTGGATTCAATCGTATCGAGACTTACCTATTTTATTAAATCAATGGGCCAATGTTGTTCGTTGGGAAATGCGAACAAGGCTTTTTTTACGAACCTCAGAATTTTTATGGCAAGAAGGACACACAGCTCATGATAGTAGAAACGAAGCCATTACTGAAACAGAGAAAATGCTAGAAGTTTATACGGAATTCTCTGAAAAATTACTGGCAATTCCTGTTATTCAGGGATTCAAAAGCTCTATGGAACGTTTTTCAGGAGCTAAACAAACTTACTGTATTGAAGCGATGATGCAAGATGGTAAATCTCTCCAAGTAGGCACCTCTCATTTTTTAGGACAAAAATTTTCTAAAGCATTCGATGTAAAATTCACAGACAAATTTGGAGAACAAAATTATGTTTGGGCAACATCATGGGGCTGTTCTACTAGATTGATGGGAGCTATGATTATGGCACATTCCGATGATCATGGTTTAATTTTACCACCTAAAATAGCTCCTATACAACTAGTAATCATTCCTATTTTCGTAAATCAAATTCAGCTTGATGCTATAGAAAAAGTGGTTCTTCCGATCAAGAGATCGCTAGAAAAGCAAGGAATATCAGTGATATATGATAATAGGGAGAGATATAGCTGGGGATGTAAGTTGAATGAATACGAAGTAAAAGGAATTCCTTTACGAATTATTGTTGGACAGAAAGAGATAGAAAATAGAGAAGTAGAAATCTTTAGAAGAGATACTATGGTAAAAAATATGCTTCCACAAAAAGGATTAGTAAATAGTATAAGTGAGTTACTAGAGGAAATTCAAAAAAATATGTTCCAAAAAGCCCTTGTACGAAGAAATTACCTTACAACAGAAATAGATAGTTATGAAGATTTTAAGGAAATACTTGATGCCAAAGGGGGATTTTTATCTGCTTTTTGGGATGGATCTATAGAAACAGAAGAAAAAATTAAAAAAGAAACAACTGCATCTATTAGATGTATTCCTTTCAATAGAAAACAAGAAAAAGGTCTATGTATTTTCTCTGGGAGACCTTCGTTTCAACGTGTTTTTTTTGCCAAGTCTTATTGACTATATAATAACTATATAACTATATTAGGTATTGGGATTGATTAAAACTAAGGTAAAAAATCAATGATAATACTGCACAAAGAGTCGGTTTATAATCTGGGCTCAAAAATATATTTTAAGAATTTCTAAAGATAATTTATTGCCGTTAGGCAACGAAATATGAGAAATTTCCCCTACTTTTTTTCCAAGCAATCCTTGAGCAATTGGTGTATTAACTGAAATTTTTCCAACACTCAAATCTGTGTCCCTATCTGGAACTAAGGTATAAGATTGCGATATACCTTTATTTATATTTCTAATTTTTACAGTAGAAAGTATGGAAACTTTTGTAGTATCTATCTTGGCACTAGATATAACACGGACATTAGAAATGATTTCTTTTAAACGAGAAATGCGCATCTCTATTATGCCTTGTGCTTCTTTAGCTGCATCATATTCAGCATTCTCAGAAAGATCCCCTTTATCTCTAGCTTCTGCAATTTTTTTTGATATCTTATGACGGTCTAATGTTTCGAGCTTCAAAAGCTCGTCACGAAGTTTTCTTAACCCTTCTTTAGTAACATATTCTTTTTTTACCATAGTATCTCTTCTAAAGATTAACAAATATAAAAAAATAGGTTTTCAGGTATCTGAATATTCTCTCCGACCAATGTTAACCTATTGTCGTATATTTGAAAATATTATTATCTTATGCACAAGATAACAACGAAAGAAACATTTAAAATATACAATACTTTAAGTAGAAAAAAGGAAGTTTTTATGCCTATTATTTCGGGTCATGTTGGTATGTATGTTTGTGGAGCTACGGTTTATAATGATGTTCACCTTGGAAATTGTAGAACATTTATTTCGTTAGATTTAATAGTACGATATTTTAGATATTTAGGATATAAGGTTCGTTATGTTCGAAACATCACCGATGTAGGACATCTAGAAGATGAAACTAACGATAGTTATGATAAAATAACTAAAAAAGCACTAATTGAACGTATTGAGCCAATGGAATTAGCACAAAAATATACCTATTATTTACATAGTATCCTAGATAAATTTAATGCCCTATCTCCTAATATTGAACCTAGTGCTTCTGGGCACATCATAGAACAAATAGAAATTATAAAGATGCTTATAAAAAAAGGTTTTGCCTATGAAATAGATGGCTCTGTGTATTTAGACTTGAATACTTATATTTATAGGTATAAATATGGAATTTTAAGCCGTAGTAATATTGAAAAAACCTTAGAGGGGAATTCGCGTTGTTTAAAAAATAGAAGACAAAAAAGAAATACTAAAGATTTTTCTTTGTGGAAAAAAGCTGATGACGCTCATATTATGCAATGGATGTCTCCTTGGGGGAGAGGATTTCCTGGTTGGCATCTTGAATGCACAACTATGAGTCTTAAATATCTTGGAGATGTTTTTGATGTTCATGCAGGCGGAATAGACTTAAAATTTCCACATCATGATTGTGAGATTGCACAATCTATTAGTTTACATGGGAAAATACCCGTCCATTATTGGATACACACTAATTTATTAACATTAAATGGTGAGAAAATGAGTAAATCTATTGGAAATACTATTTTTCCTTTTGATATTCTTACAAAATTTTCGTCAGATGTCATTCGTTTTTTCATTCTTCAAACCCATTATAGAAAAATTTTAGATTTTTCTAGTAAAGCTCTTGTATCAGCAAAAATAGGATATAATCGTCTGATAGAGTCATTTCTAACTTTAGAAGTTATCTTTAGAAGAAATATAAAAGTATCGACCTCCACCTTAAATATAATAACTTGGAAGCAGAAATGCTATGATGCTATGAATGATGACTTCAATAGTCCTCGTTTAATAGCTCATTTATTTGAAGCTATGCATTGTATTCATTCTTTATTGGAAGGAGATGAATATTTAACTTACTATGATTTAAAGCTCTTAGAAAACACGATGAAAAGTTTCTTTTTAGAAGTTTTGGGATTAAAAATTAAGATTAAGAAGCAAACAAGCAAAGTAGAAGAATTACTTAAATTTCTTATAGAAATACGTTCAAAAGCTAGAAAGGAAAAAAATTGGGTTATTTCAGATAATATACGAAAAGATCTCTTTAAGATTGGCTACAACTTGCTAGATAATGAAAATGAAACTAAAGTAGAAGTGATATAAATATAATATTTCTTGTATAGTTTTTTACGTATCACTTTTCCCCCCTTTCCTTATTGTTTTAGAAGGGTAATAGAATGAACCTATTGAACGCATAATATTAACGTTTCTTTGCTTTTTTGTTTCTGTACTACCGTATAGAATAAATACAGCATCATTGTCAAAGGGGTTCAATTCTTCTATCAGCTAGTTTTATTTCTTACTATGCTTATACTTCCTATCCTTTACTATTTTTATTAAACGTTATGTGCAGGAATTTTTATTTCTAACTGTTATGTACTCACTTTATTTATTCTTTAGGCTTTTAAATCTTTTTCATTGTGGATTCTTTTTTTACTTATCCTATTAACCCCTATCCTATTATAGCCTTAATTTTATTGAAACTAGAGAAAAATATATAGAGACAATGCAATAAAAGAAGGATAAAAGTAATCTAGACCTATATGTTAAGTCTGCCATAAAAAAAACTTACGTCCATACAGAATAATAGCTATTTCATTACAACAATCATCTCAATTAAAAGGATACAGATAAATATTATAGTCCTCTTGGTGGGTTATGGGTTAAAACAATCACATGTAAGAGGATCTCGATATAAGAATAAGAGAAGGGGTCGTAATTAAGGACATTGATGCAATGTAGCTCGTGGACAACGAGCAATAACTAAAGAAATTCTTTAAATTATGAGTGGGGTTTAAAACAAAAATTAAAATGGCAAGAATATTAACAGGGATACAGAGCACTGGTAATCCGCATTTAGGAAATCTTTTTGGAGTTATTTTTCCTTCTATAGAATTAGCAAATTCTAAAGAAGGCTCTTTTTTTTTTATTGCTGATTTACATTCACTTACACATATTAAAGATCCAAAAATACTTAAAAAGTTTACCTATAAAGTAGCTTCTGTTTGGCTATCTTGTGGCTTAGATAGTGGGAGCGATAGAGTAGCATTGTATAGACAATCAGATGTCCCTGAAGTTACTGAATTGGCATGGTATTTAACTTGTTTCTATCCATATCAACGCCTAAAACTTACTCATTCATTTAAAGATAAGCTATCTTATTTAGATGATGTAAATACAGGGTTATTTACCTATCCTCTATTAATGGCATCAGATATATTACTATCTGATGCTGAAAAGATTCCTTTAGGGAGAGACCAACTCCAACATATAGAGATTACTAGGGAAATAGCTAAGCGTTTTAATAGAGAAATGGGGGATATTTTTATATTGCCTGAACCTATTGTAAATGAATGGTTTATTCCAGGATTAGATGGTAAAAAAATGAGTAAATCTAGAGGAAATGTTATTGATATATTTTTGTCTGATATGGAATTACAAAGGCAGGTAATGACTATTAAAACTGATAACAGTCATTTGCATGCTACTAAAAATACAGATAGAGATATAGTATATTACCTATATAAATTACTAGCTTCTAAGAAAAAAGTGTATGAAATGAAGGATAGTTATCTGGAAGGAGATTATGGTTATTTTCAAGCGAAAGAGGCGTTATATAGTCTATTGTTAGATAGTTTTTCTATAGAAAGAGAAAAATTTGCCTTTTTCATACAAAATCCATTTGTTGTAGAAAAAATTCTTGCAAAGGGAGCACTTAAGGCTTCAAAAGCTGCAAAAATTACCATAGATCGTATACGAAAAGCTTTAGGTTTTGGAGATATGGCAGAGTTTGGGTTAAATTAAAGTTGTTAGCTTCCATATATTCTTGTCCCTTTTTATGACATCGCAAGAAATTCGCCAGCATTTTTTAGACTATTTTAGTAGTAAATATCATCATATCCTACCCTCGGCTCCTATTATAATTAAGTACGACCCATCTTTAATGTTTGTCAATGCAGGGATGAACCCTTTTAAAGAATATTTTATTGGTAAAAAAAAAGTTATCTATACAAATATAGCTTCTATACAAAAATGTTTGAGGGTTTCTGGAAAACATAATGATCTAGAAGATGTAGGTAAAGATTCTTATCACCATACCATGTTTGAAATGCTTGGTAATTGGTCCTTTGGCTATTGTATTAAAAGACAAACTATAAATTGGGCATGGGAGTTACTTACCGCAGTTTATAAAATTCCAATAGACAATATTTATGTAACGATATTCGCTGGTTCTAATAAAGAAGGTATTTCTATAGATGGGGGATCCCAGTTTTTTTGGGAAAATTTTCTTAAAAAAGAACGTATTATTTCTTGTAAAAAAGAACATAATTTCTGGGAAATGAGTAATCTTGGACCATGTGGTCCTTGCTCGGAAATTCATGTAGACTTACGATCGCATAAAGAAAAAAAAAACAAATCTGGAAATGAACTGGTTAACAAAGGACATCCCCAAGTAATTGAACTTTGGAATCTTGTATTTATGGAGTTTTTTAGACAATTTGATGGAAATCTAGAAGAACTATCTGAACGTCATGTAGATACTGGAATTGGATTTGAACGTCTTTGTAGAATTTTACAACATAAAGATTCCAATTATGATACAGATATTTTCTCCACTTTAATAAGAAAAGTAGAAGAACTAAGTAATAAAATATATGGATTTAATCCATATACAGACATAGCTATTCGTGTGGTTGTAGATCATATTAGAGCAATTTCGTTTGCTATTGCTGATGGCCAAAATCCTTCTAACGCAGGAGCTGGCTATGTAATTCGTAGAATTCTTAGGAGGGCGGTAAGTTATGGCTATCGTTTTCTTTTTCAGAGAGAAGCGTTTCTTTGTCAGTTAATAGAGATACTAGTAAAAGAAATGGGCATACATTTTACAGAACTAAAAATACAAAATAAATTGATAAAAGAGAAAATTTTCATGGAAGAAAGTTTCTTCTTTAAAACCATTAATAAAGGATTGAAGCGTTTAGAAAACATCATACAAGAAACAAAAGTGAAAAAACAAAAATCAATCGCTGGAATAAAAATATTTGAATTGTTTGACACTTTTGGATTTCCAATGGATCTTTCACGATTGTTAGCTACAGAAAATGCTTTAGTAATAGATGAAGTAGGGTTTAAAAGAGAGTTAAAACTTCAAAGGGATCGCTCTAGAAATGCAAGTACTTTTCAAACAGATGATTGGACCATTATTAAAGAAACGAATTCTATTGAAGATTTTGTTGTTTATGATAAGTTGAGTCTATATGTACACCTTTCTAAATATAGACGTGTAAAAAAAAACAGAAGTATTTATTATCATATTGTTTTTACTACAACCCCGTTTTATAAAGAAACGGAACAAGTAGGAGACAAAGGAGTTATAGAGAATGAAAAAGAAAAAATATCTATAATAGATACCAAAAAAGAGAACAGAATCTTCCTACATATTGCAAATAGTATTCCTCAATCACCAGAAAAAGCTTTTCAAGCTACAGTAAATAAGTTTAGAAGAAAGAGCATAGAAAAAAATCATAGTGCAACTCATTTATTACATTATGCTATTAGCATAATTTTAAATGATGTTACCAAAACTGATTCATATGCTCGACAAGACAGTCTGAGGGTTGATTTTTTATACCCTAAAAAACTTACTTTTCATCATATACAAAATATAGAGGGTGTGGTTCAAGAAATGATTTATCAAGATCTGCCCTTAAAAGAAAGCATATCACTTCCCAATTCTATTGATAAAGATAGTGAAAAAGTAAGAAGTATTCGCTTTGGTCCTATAGTTGAATTATGTAGAGGTCTTCATATAAAAAGTACTAGAGAAATAGGGAGTTTCAAGATTATTTCAGAACATTATGTTGGATCAGGTATTCGTAGAATTGAAGCTATTACTTCAAAGTTTGCTATCAAATTCTTGAATAAGACTCAAGAGTCTTATCAAATAATAATTGAAGAAATGAATAGGTCATCTAATCCTATTAAATCTATTCAAATTATGCGACAAGATAATAAAATTTATCTATCTAAGATAGAAGCATTGATATTAAAAGAAATTCAACGTCTAAAAACAGCATGGGTGTTAAAAGCAAAGTACCATAATCATTATATTCTAATATGTGAAAAAACATCTTTAGATGTAAGAGGATTAAAAACTATTGCTTTAGCATTACGTATACAAAATACAGAAATAATAATTATTATTGGTAGCGTTTTTGATGAGTTTATTTGTGTAGCCATTTCTGATAAACTTATAGATATATATGGCGTGAGTGCTTTTAAGATACTTAAAAAAGTATCTACTATGATTCATTGCGAAAATGATAATAAAGGACTATCTATGACAAAGGTAAAAACTATAAGTAAGTTAACTGAGGCTTTAAAATTAGTTCATAGTTGGAATGAAACAGATTTTTATCTATAGGATTGTTGTGTAAACATGGAAAAATACTCTTTTCTAAATGCTTTACATCCAAAACTGATTGAAGAACTTTATCAAAAATATATTCATTTACCAGAATGTCTAGATCCTAGTTGGATGGCTTTTTTTCAGGGATTTGATTTTGGAACAGCACATTCTATATCATCTTCCGTATTTGAAAATAATATTTTTAAAGAATTTCAGGTAATATCATTAATTGAAGCCTATAGAAGTATAGGACATATTTTTTCTATAACAAACCCTATTATCAGTAAGCATACTGATATTAATCTTGACATAGAAGAATTTGGTCTTAGCTCTGGAGATCAGACAAAAGTTTTTCAAGCAGCTAAGCTACTTAACAAGAAGCCTTGTACACTTTCTACTATTTTAGATAGTCTTAAAGCTACTTATTGTAAATCTCTTGGAATAGAATATTTACACATAAACTCGCCAGAGCGAATAGCTTGGATTCAAAATCGTATCAATAAAAATGATAACCATCCTTCTATATCTAGAGAAAATAAACTAAACTTACTGAAAAAACTTAATGAGACAATCGTATTTGAAAATTACTTACATACAAAATTTGCAGGTAAAAAAATCTTTTCAATAGAAGGGAATGAAACTTTGCTTCCAGCAATAGAAGAACTTTTAGAATATGCCTCAGTAACTTATTCAGTAGAAGAATTGGTTGTCGGAATGGCTCATAGAGGTAGAATAAACGTCTTGGCTAATATTTTCAAGAAAGATCTTTCAGAAATGTTTAGTGAATTCAATAGCAATGAATATGAAGAAATTGGATTTGCAGGAGATGTAAAATATCATTTAGGTGTTACTACTATAAGAAATAATAGTAAGGGAAAAATAGTAAGAATGATACTTTCACCTAATCCTTCCCATCTTGAATCTGTAAATTCTGTAGTAGAAGGCATAGCAAGAGCAAATATAGATCATAGTTTTTGTGGCAACTATAAAAAACTTTTACCCATTCTTATTCATGGAGATGCTGCTATTTCAGGACAAGGTATTATATATGAAATAGTGCAAATGTCTCAGCTTTTCGGATATCATTCTGGTGGAACCATACATATTATTGTAAACAATCAGATTGGCTTTACTACTAATTATACCGATGGACGTTCTAGTTCTTATTGTACTGATGTAGCAAAAGTAATACTATCACCAGTATTACACATTAATGGTGATGATGTAGAAGCCGTAATACATGCTATTCATATAGCTGTAGATTTTCGTCTGCATTTTAAACAAGATGTTTTTATTGACCTAATAGGATATAGAAAATATGGCCATAATGAAGGAGATGAGCCTAATTTTACACAACCAACTCTTTATAAGAGGATTTCTAATCATCCCAATGCAAAAGATATCTATAAAAAAAAACTTGATAATGAGCAAATTAGAGAAATCAATCTGATACAGAATGAAGATTTCAGAAATAAACTAGAATTAGTTTACGAAATATCTCATTCTAGAGAATGCAATAAAATTGATTATTTTCTTAATGATGAGTGGATAAACTTACACAGACCTAACCCTGATATTCTCTTTCAAAAGATAGATACTAGCTTTTCTATTGACAAGCTATATGAAATAGGTAAAAAAATTACTTCTTTGCCTAAAGAGTTAACATTTTATATAAAAACAAAAAAACTCTTTAATAAAAGGATCGAAATGATAGAAAAAGGTCTATCTATTGATTGGGGAATGGCTGAATTGCTAGCTTATGGAAGCTTACTATATGAAGGATTTGAAGTACGATTATCTGGTGAAGATGTTGAGAGAGGTACTTTTTCGCATAGGCATGCAATAGTAAAGACAGAAAATAAGGAAGAAAAGTATATACCTCTAAACCATATAAATAGAAAACAAACTTTTTTAGCAATATATAATTCTCCTCTTTCTGAATATGGTGTTATGGGTTTTGATTATGGTTATGCTTTGTCTTCTCCTAAAACGCTAACAATCTGGGAGTCTCAATTCGGAGATTTTAGCAATGGAGCACAGATTATTATAGATCAATATATTTCAGCTGCTGAAGATAAATGGAAAATGCAGAATGGCTTAGTCATATTTTTACCTCACGGTTATGAAGGACAAGGACCAGACCACTCGTCTGGTCGTATAGAGCGCTTTTTACAGCTCTGTGGTCGTGACAATATGTGTATTATTAATTGTATTAATCCATCTAATTTTTATCATGCTTTGAGAAGACAGATAAAATGGTCTTTTAGAAAGCCTCTTATTGTTTTTACGCCAAAAAGTTTGCTAAGACATCCTTTTTGTATCTGCTCTCTTGAAGATTTAGCAATAGGTTGTTTTCAACCTATCATAGACGACCATAATTCTTCCTCAAAAGAAGTAACTAAGCTTGTTTTTTGCTCAGGAAAGATTTTTTATGAACTTTTTGAAAGAAGAGAAAATATTAAGGCGCATCATATTGCACTTATTCGTTTAGAACAATTATATCCTATTAACACGAAAAGTATAGAAAATATTTTGATAAAATACGATACTTACGATAAATTGCTATGGGTTCAAGAAGAGCCTGCAAATATGGGAGCTTGGCCATATATTTCACGTACTAAATTTGATTTCGAATTGATAGCGAGATTAGAAAGTGCTTCTTCTTCATGTGGTTCTTATCATAATTTTATAAGAACACAGGAAGAAATTTTAGATAGGGTATTTAAATAAAAGTATGATAATCGAAATGAAAATACCATCTCCAGGAGAATCTATCAAAGATGTTGAAATTTCCTCTTGGCTTGTTAAAGAGGGTGACTATGTAGAAAAAGATCAACCAATAGTAGAGATAGATTCTGACAAAGCTACTTTGGAGCTAACAGCTGAGAAAAATGGAATAATAAAATTAAAAGCCAAGGCAGGTGATACTTTGCAAATAGGAGATATAATCTGTATGATTGATACATCAAAGGAAAGAACAAAAAAAAGCGTAATACCTCAACAACATGAAAATATATCAGCAAGTAAGATTTTGTATGAAAAAAATCTAATTACTAATGGTTCTGGACTAGAGAGGCGGATTACAAATGATCCTTCTAGCATTTCTCGTACTTCTAACAGAGAGAGGCTTTCCAAACTTCGTCGTAAGCTTTCTGAGCGATTAGTTAGCGCTAGAAATAAGACAGCAATGCTTACTACTTTTAATGAATTGGATATGAGTTCTATCAATGAAATAAGAGCAAAATATAAAGAAGCTTTTCAAAAGCGTCATGGTATAAATCTAGGGATTATATCTTTCTTTACTAAAGCTTGTGTTCAAGCTCTTAAAATGTATCCTGACGTTAATTCTATTATTGATGTAGAAGAAAAAATTTGTTATCATTTTTATGATATAAGTATTGCTGTATCTAGCCCCAAAGGGCTGATGGTGCCGGTAGTAAGAAATGCAGATATTCTTTCGTTTATAGAAATAGAAAAAGAACTTAAACGTTTAGCCTTTCTGGCTCGTAATGGTAAAATTACTGTGGATGAAATTACTGGTGGCACTTTTACTATAAGCAACGGTGGCTTGTTTGGTTCTATGTTTTCTACTCCAATTATCAATCATCCTCAAAGCGCTATTTTAGGATTACACAATATAGTAAATCGTCCAGTAGTTCTAGATAGAAAGATAACAATTAGACCCATCATGTATCTTGCCCTTTCTTATGATCACAGAATTATAGATGGCCGGGAATCTGTTGGATTTTTAGTAGCTGTTAAAGAGGCATTAGAGAACCCATTAGAAATTCTAATGAACGGGGAAAAAGTTTCCGATGTTTTAGAATTATAAGTGGGACTGTCTAAGTATTACAGTTCTATTAAAAATAATACTAGAACTCTTTTGATCTACACAGAAATATCCTATTCGTTGGAATTGAAAAAATTCCCCTGGCCTTACTTTTCTTAGAAATGGTTCTCCATAACCGTGAACTATTTTTAATGAGTGGTGATTAAAAAATCTTAAAAAATATTTTTTTGCATCGGGAACTTCTAAAGAAAATAATAGCTCATATTGTCTTGTTTCGATATCAAGAGTTTGTATTGCATCTACCCAATGCAACGTACATTTTATTTTTCTTCTAGATGATTCACTACCTGATTGACTTTTAGTGTCATAGACTGCACTAATTTCAATAATATTTCCAGTGGATTCCTTCAGAAATCCAGTTCCTTTTATGATATAAGCGTTTTTTAATCGTACCTCTTTTCCTATACTTAAACGATGAAAAGTTTTAGTTGCTTTTTCCAGAAAATCTTCTCTTTCAATATATAATTTTTTAGATAAAGGGATTTTTCTTTTTCCTGATTTTTGAGATTCTTGGTTGTTTTCTGCCGGAAACCATTCAATTTTATCTTCAGGATAATTTTCTATAACAAGCTTTAAAGGATTCAGAACAACCATTACTCTAATAGCTATTTTATTTAGTTGTTCTCTAATGCTAGATTCTAGTAATTTTAAATTAATAACATTATCTCGTTTGGAAATACCAATGCGATGGCAAAAATCTCGTATGCTTTCTGGAGTATATCCTTTCCTTCTTAACCCTCTCAAAGAGGATAAACGTGGATCATCCCAATCTTCTACGAACCCATCCTTTATAACAATATAAAGTTTGCGCTTGCTCATGATAGTATCACTTATATTTAGTCTGGCAAATTCTATTTGTTTAGATCTTTCTTTTTTTTTTATATTTTTTAAATACCATTCGTAAAGAGGCCTGTGATTCTCAAACTCTAGAGAACAGAGTGAGTGCGATATTTTTTCTATAAAGTCTGATTGACCATGAGCCCAATCATAAATTGGATAGACATCCCATTTATTTTTAGTTTTTTGATGGATAACTTTTAATATCCTAAACATAATTGGATCTCGCAAATTCATATTTGCGGACTTCATATTTATTTTTGCACGGAGAACGCCTTCTCCTTCTTCAAATTTTCCATCCTTCATCTTTTTAAATAAAACTAAACTTTCTCTTACTGGACGGGTTCGATATGGGCTGTCAATTCCTGGTTCGAAAGGTGTTTTTCTCTGTTTAAGAATGATATCTTGGGGTTGTTCATCTATATAAGCCTTTCCTTCTTTGATAAATTGGAAGGCCCATTTATAGAGTTTTTCAAAGCAATCCGAAGCATAACATTCTTTATCCCAGATAAAACCTAGCCATTGAATATCATTTTTTATGGCGTTAACATAGATATTTTCTTCTTTTGTTGGGTTGGTATCGTCGAATCTTAAGTTAACGAAAGCTTTATACTTTTTAGCTAATCCGAAGTTCAAACATATAGACTTAGCGTGTCCTATATGGAGATAACCATTTGGTTCAGGGGGGAAACGGAAGCGAAGTTTTTTTTTGGGAAACCCTTTATTAATATCTTCTTGAATTATTTCTTCAATAAAATTTATGGAGATGTTAGTATATATCATGAATATAATTTATAAAACTTTTAACGCAATATAACATGGAAAGAGATGTGGCTTTTATTTTTTACTTTTCTAGATCGTCTAGTGATTCATCAATGTAAAAATGAATAACTGGAATTGTTCTTAATTGGTTTCGTAGCTGTTTACCAAGAATTTTTCGGTAATGTACAGATTTTTTTTTAATGTTTCTTAAAATTTTGTTCTTATTTTGTCTTGGAAAAATATTTAGATAAAGTTTGGCATTTACTAGATTTGTATTCATTTGTACTTGGCTTATACTAATAAGTATCCCTTTTTCGATAGTCTCAAGAAGAAATATCTTCGCCATTTCTTTTTTTATTAAAGAAGAAATCTTTTTGTTTCTTATACTTTTTTCCATTTCTTAAAATAAAGATTGGTGGAAAATAATAGTTAATAAATACATGGTAAAAAATAATATACTATATTTGTTTAATTTAATTTTTCTTAATATTGTATAATGTAGGTCCAATAGCTCAGTTTGGTTAGAGCATTTGACTCATAATCAAAGTGTCACAGGTCCGAATCCTGTTTGGACCACTTCTATCGATATGCTAAAATAAGACCTGAATCTTTTAAAATTATGTATTGGACATTAGAATTAGCTTCTCATCTAGAAGATGCGCCTTGGCCTGCCAATAAAGAAGAGCTTATTGATTATGCAATACGGAGCGGAGCTCCTTTAGAAATTATTGAGAATCTTCAAGAGTTAGAGGATGATAGTGAAATCTTCGAATCTATAGAAGATATATGGATAGATTACCCTACTCAAGAAGATTTTTTTTTCAATGAGGATGAATATTGATGAGGTTTTAGGGGGGAAAACAAATAGAGCTATTCTATAGATATGAACAGGTTAAGGGAGAAGACCATAGAATTTAAAACTCAACGAGCTAAAAAAACTAAAAAAACTGTTATTGCTATGTTAAGAAAACAAGCGGTAGAACTAGAAAGCTATAGATAATCCCTAATAACCGTTGAGAAAAAGATACTCTTAGAGCTTCTCTTTCATTAATGATTCTTGACAGGCATTTTGGAATAACACATGGAATTAATGGAATTACTGTTGGTAAATCTATAGTATGGGATATGGATATTTTGATGCTCAAATTATAGGAGGTATTCCTCCGAGTCTAGATTGTATAGAGAATCATCTTCCCAATACAGATATTTTTATGGAACTAACAATGATATTTATCTAGTAGATTAAATTTACTCAGTATTAATTGATGAGGGTCGTACTCATATAATGATATATGTACGTTAATCACAAGTTAATCACAAGTTAATCACAAGTTAATCACAAGTTAATCACAAGTTAATCACAAGTTAATCACAAGTTAATCACAAGTTAATCACAAGTTAATAGCAAATTGAAATAATTATTCAGCAGCAACGTCTCTACTTTAAAACTCGTGAACTTATCTCTTCTTATCTCTTCTTATCTCTTCTTATCTCTTCTTATCTCTTCTTATCTCTTCTTAGGAGATAAGAAAAAGGGTGGTACCACACTCATAAAATTTCTTAGTTACGAGAATATCCGTTCGTTATTACATTGAACAGAAATGTAAGATAACGATAGGGAAATGCCTAAGAGAGATGATTGTTGTAAATGAATTATATAGAACTTACCGATAAAGTAATCGATGTGCTTTCTACAAATGTTTTTGAAAGATTTCTTTATACTTCATGACAAAAAAATTTAAGAAGAAGAAAAGAATCAAAAGAATCAAAAAGAATCAAAAAGAATCAAAAAGAATCAAAAAGAAATATTAAAAGATTATTATGTAAAAAACTACGATTGGAGCTTATATATTTTTTGAGATAGATGTACTATAAGGGCAAGTGAAGTAGATAAACAAACTGGAAGGATTATGGAAGGGCATCGATATTATACAATCTATAGAGGCAAAAGAAATATTTAAACGTTAAGAAGAAAGTCAAACACTTGGTACCTTGCATAATTATTTTAGAATGTACCTAAAACAGCTTCAGGAGAATTTTAGCTATACTTAAAGCTCCAGAACTTCATGATTCTCGTAGGGTAGATTTACAGTTAGATCAGCCAGGAAGCTCTAAATTTTTTGTTTCTCTTGAAGATTTGCTATGTTACTGGATAAATTAGTCCACAAAGAAGGCTATCTTACACATTTTATTCCTCAGAAAAAAGTAGAGGAAACGTCTTCATTAATACGATGAAGATCGTGAAGCAATTTATATCTAAAAAATTCTTGATAAACAGTTTGAAGGATTAGAAGAATATTCTATAAACGCTCAGATGGCAACTTATAAAATGAAACAAAAACATAATGCTAAAAAAGCATTCACTGCTATTCAGCATATTTACGCTACTCTTTGTATCCAAAAACTAAGTGGAGGAGTTATGTCATTCAGTCCAAAATTCTGTCTTTGAACAAAAAGGAGAAGCATTTAATATCTTTAATAGAACTCTGAATTCTATCAACAAAGAAACCATTTCATTTCTTTTATAAATGGATTCAGTTCTCCATTCAATACTGATTCTATATCAGTAGTTTCATATCCAGTACGCAAGTCTTTCACAAGTTTATAAGGGTGCATTACATAATTTCTAATTTGAGACCCCCACTCAATTTTCTTTTTTTTTTCTTCAATTTCATTTCGTTTCGCATTCTTTTCCTTCATTTCTATTTCAAAAAGCCTAGATTTCAATAGTTGCAGTGCCTTTTCTTTATTTTTATGCTGAGACCGTTCCTCTTGACATTCTACTACAACTCCTGTTGGTAAATGAGTTAATCTAACAGCAGTTTCTACTTTATTTACGTTCTGTCCTCCAGCTCCGCTAGATCTAAAAGTCTCCCATTTAATATCATAGTTTTTCACTTCTATTGAAATAGAATCATCTACTAAAGGATAGACGTATACAGAGGCAAAAGACGTATGTCTTTTACAATTGCTATCAAAAGGTGATATACGTACTAGTCGATGTACGCCATTTTCTCTCTTAAGGAGACCAAAAGCATATTCTCCTTCTAGTTCTAAAGTAACAGATTTAATG
Organism: Candidatus Uzinura diaspidicola str. ASNER; assembly: GCA_000331975.1. Lineage (GTDB taxonomy): Bacteria > Bacteroidota > Bacteroidia > Flavobacteriales > Blattabacteriaceae > Uzinura > Uzinura diaspidicola. The sequence goes on along the minus strand of CP003263.1, from coordinate 232,227 downwards.
CCATGCACATCTCCAGAAACATGATGTATTACTGTAATTTTATACTCATTTTTTTTTCCCCACATAGTATACATTCGCATTAACATTGATACCCAATCACAGCTTTCTGTTCCTCCAGCTCCTGAAGCTATTTGCAAAACTGCCCCTAGATGATCTTCTTCTAGAGAAAGCATATTATTTCTCTCAATATCTGAAATAATATTTTTTGTATTTTGTAATTGTATATATAATTCTTCTGATGTTGCCTCTCCCTTCTTAAGAAACTCATATAGTAATTGTAGATCTTCTGTATAAGAAGATAACTTCTTATAAAGCTCGGTACATTTTTTATTTGACCGTAGTATTTTCATCAATCGCTTAGCTTCTTTAGTATTAAGCCAAAAATGCGGATAGTTTATTTTTTCTTCTACATTAGATATTTGTAGTTCTTTAGCTTCTATATCAAGGGATAGATATAGGTCTTTTACACGCTGATTGACTTCCTTTATTTGCTCTTGTGTTACCATATCTATATTACTCCCTTTTATACCTTATTGATAATGCAGACTCTAAAATTCTTAGAATAGTACTCAAATAGCATTTAGAAGGTTTTTAGTTAAAAACTAAAACAAAACAATTTTAAAGAAAGAATCCCAACTTATTTAAAAATATGCTAGTAAAAAATAGGTGCTCTTTACAATCACAAACATAAATACTTCAATAAACTAGCTATTGAAGCAACCATAAACCTGAAGAAAATAGATACACTGGATAGAAATTCAAATAGAAGCGAGAGATAAGTGCAGTGACGCTTAAGATAAAGGTCTTAATTTTCGTACGGCTTTGCCTACTTGCCAAAGTTCTGTTTCACTTAGTTCTCTAAGTTCTTCTTCTAGTTTTTTTCTATAATTTTCTTCACTATTAGCCTCTATCGTTCTTTTTGCCTCATTACCTAAAGTAATTTCCTTATAGAGAGACTTAAATACAGGAAAAGTTGCATCTCTGAACTTTTTCCACCAATCTAAAGCACCTCTTTGTGCTGTTGTTGAACAATTAGCATACATCCATCCCATACCATTTTCTCCAATAAGAGGCATTAAACTTTCCGTAAATTCTTCAACAGTTTCATTAAAAGCTTCAGATGGAGAGTGTCCATTATTACGAAGAACTTGATACTGAGCAGAAAATATCCCTTGTATAGCTCCCATTAAAGCACCTCGTTCTCCAGCTAAATCTGAATAGACTTCATTTTTAAAGCTTGTTTCGAAAAGATATCCTGATCCTATTCCCATACCAATTGCTAAAGTATTTTCTTGTCCCCTCCCGCTGTTATTTTGATAAATAGCATAGCTTGAATTAATACCTTTTCCTATTAAAAATAACCTCCTGACGCTAGTCCCCGATCCTTTAGGGGCTACTAAAAATATGTCTATACCTTTTGGTGGGTAAATTCCAGTTTTGTTTTGAAAGGTAAGTCCAAAACCATGCGAAAAATATAGAGATTTACCTTTAGTTAAATGCTTCTTTAAATGAGGCCATGCAGCAATTTGACCTGCATCAGATAGTAAATTCATAATAATGGTTCCGCGAGACGCAGCATCTTCCATATCAAATAGATTTTTACCTTCTACCCATCCATCTTTTAAAGCCCTATTCCAGGAAGAAGAATTCTTTCTCTGCCCAACGATCACTGAAAACCCATTATCCTTAAGATTGAGAGCTTGTCCAGTCCCTTGAATACCATAACCTAAAACTGCCATTATCTCATCCTTCAATACTTCTTTAGCTTTTTTTAATGGAAATTCTTCCCTAGTTATAACATTTTCTTCAATAGGTCCAAATTTAATTTTCATAATTAATAAATATAAATCTTTTCTATATCAATTACGTTCTAGTTTAACCAGAACCATTATCGACCCATATATCATCTACAGATGCTCCAGTAACAATCATAGGGAAAACATTATCTTCTTTTTCTACAACAACTTCTAAAAAACAAGCATTAGTATATACTAGCATTTCCTTTACTTCCTTATCAAAAAGGTTTTTTTCTAAAACTTTTTTAGATTCTATTTCATAAGAATTCGCTAGTTGAACAAAATTAGGATTAATGAGTTTTGAGGAAGTATATCTTCTTTCTAAAAGAATTTCCTGCCATTGTCTTACCAAGCCTAAAAAACTATTGTTAAGCAAAATTATTTTTATAGGAAGTTTGTTTTGCATAAAAGTCCCAAATTCTTTGAATGTCATTTGAAGCCCTCCATCCCCAACTATACAAATAATTTGTCTCTTTTTAGAAGCAAATAGAGTTCCAATAGCTGCCGGGATAGAAAATCCCATAGTCCCTATACCTGCAGAAGTAACCTGACTTTTTATATAGGAAAAGTAAAAATATCGTGAGGAAAACATTTGATGTTGACCAACATCAGTAACTAAAATTGCATCTTTATTTTTATACAGATTAATACATTTAATTAACTCTCCCATAGATAGTACATCATCTTCAGTGAATAAATCTCTTATTATAATTTTTTCTTCACACTTTTTTGTCTTATAAAAAAGATCTACCCATATTTTTTTCGTAGTTTTTCGTAGTTTTTCGGTAATAATTGGTAAATTTTGCTTACAATCTCCTGCTACATATATAGGACAATTAAGAAGGTTACCACCTTCAAAAATATCAATTGCTATGTTAATAACCTTTGCTTGTCTTGCAAATCTGTTAACAACTCCCGTGACCCGATCATCAAAACGCATACCAATAGCGATTAATACATCGCATTGATTGGTAAGTAAATTATTGGCATATCCTCCGTGCATCCCCAGCATGCCCATAAAAAGATGATGAGCTCCATCTATAACGTCAATTCCTAAAATGGTGCTAGCTAAAGGAAGATCTGCTTTCTCTATAAATTTTTTAAGTTCTTCCTCAGAATTGGACAATCCAATGCCTTGCCCTACTAAAACCAAAGGTTTTTTTGATGAATTAATAAGTTTATAAGATATTTCTATTGGGGAAGCTTGAATATTAGTAAATGGACAAAAACGATCAATTTTATAGAATTCAACTTTATATTGAGAATCTTCAAAAGAAGACTTCTTAATTTGAGCATCTTTGGTAATATCTATAAGAACTGGAGCATTACGTACATGATTAGCTATATAAAAGGCTTTTTGCAAAGAAATTCCAATATCTTGAGACAGAATAATTTGTGTATTCCACTTTGTTATATAGAATGATATGTAAATAATATTGGTTTCTTGAAAAGAATTTTGTCCTAATAAATGTGAATCTACTTGACCGCAAATAGACAGAATAGGCGTACTATCTGTAAAAGCATCTGCTAAACCTGTAATAAAATTTGTAGCACCTGGACCTGAAGTAGCTATACATACTCCTATCTTTCTACTTCTACTTACTCTTGAATAGCCTTGAGCTGCATGTATAGCTCCTTGTTCGTGTCGTGAAAGTACATGAAAAATATGCTCAGAATAACGATGAAGTGCATCATAAATAGGCATAATAGATCCACCAGGATACCCAAATATATACTCCACACCTTCTATTATCAGGTGTTTCACTAGAATATCATTACCACTTTTAAATTTTATCTGTAACACATCCATAAGATGCTGAGGAAACTATTTTAGCATATTTGTATAGATAACCTGATGATACTTTTAAATTAGGAAATTTCCATTTTTTTCTACGATCACAAAGTTCCCCCTCATCAATTTCTAGAGTAATAGTATTTCTTTTGGTATCTATTGTTATGACATCCCCATCTTTTACTAACGCAATTTCTCCTCCTTCTTGTGCTTCTGGAGTTATATGTCCAACAACGAATCCATGAGATCCACCAGAAAAACGACCATCTGTAATTAAAGCCACCCTCAAACCTGCCCCAATGATATAAGCTGTTGGTTTCAGCATCTCTGGCATTCCAGGCCCCCCTTTTGGCCCTACATATCTTATTACTATAACTTTTCCGTTCTTAATCTTATTCGCTAAAATAGCTCTATTAACTTCTTCTTCTGAATCAAATACACTAGCCTCTCCTGAAAAACTTAGGCCTTCTTTTCCAGTAATCTTAGCTACTGATCCTTTTGATGAGAGATTACCATAGAGAATAAGAAAATTTCCACACTTTTTAATAGGATGATGCAAAGGATAAATTACTTTTTGATAAAATGAAATAGGTTCTACGTTTTCAAGATTTTTACCAATGGTATTACCAGTTACACTCATACAATCTCCATTTAAAAGTCCTTCATTTAGTAAATACTTCATGATCGAAGGAATTCCTCCAATAGCATGAACATCCTCCATCAAAAAATTACCGCTAGGTTTAATATTTCCAATATAGGGCACCTTATTATTAATAGGTTGAAAGTCTTCTATAGTAAGATCAATGAAAGCAGTTTGAGCTATAGCTAAAAGATGCAAAATCAAATTAGTAGAACCTCCGAGAGCAATAGCTAACGTAATAGCGTTTATTAATGCTGATTTAGTGACAATTTGTTTGGGAACTATATTGTTATATAAGATTTTCTCTATAGCTGACCCTACTTTATCGCATTCTCTTTCCTTATCAGAACCTACGGCAATAGAAGAGGATGAATAAGGCAAAGTCATTCCCATGGCTTCTAGCGAACAGGCCATTGTATTAGCTGTATACATCCCACCACATGAGCCAGCTCCATAACAAGAACGTTGTATAATTTCCTTATAATCCTGATTAGAAATCTTTTTCATATTTCTTTTTCCTAAAGCTTCAAAAGCAGAGACTATATCTAGCTTATTACCTAGAAAACTTCCTGAAGCAATACTTCCTCCATACACAATAATAGAAGGCCTGTTGATTCTTAGTAGAGCCATTAAAACGCCAGGCATATTCTTGTCGCACCCAGGAATAGCTACAACAGCGTCGTAATGCTGTGCATTAACTACTGATTCTATGCTATCAGCTATAAGTTCTCTTGATGGGAGAGAATACCTCATTCCGTTAGTCCCCATAGCGATTCCATCGCTCACACTAATAGTAGAAAATTGAAAAGCTACAAAATCTTGCTTTTTTACTGATTTTTTTATACGATCACCCAAGGCTCTTAAATGCATATTACAAGGGTTGCCTTCTAACCAATTACTAACAATTCCTACTTGGGCCTTATGAAAATCATCTTCTTTTAAGCCGGTGCCATAAAGCATGGCTTGAGCAGCAGGGAGACTTTCATCTTGGGTAATCTTTTTACTAAAAAGATTAGCATGTTTCATGTTTAATACTTCCCAGACTCCGCTCTTAGCGGTCTGGACGAGACTCGAACTCGCGACATTATGCTTGACAGACATATATTCTAACCACTGAACTACCAGACCAATTTATCTTCGTTCTATTAAGGTAATTTCTCTTCGATCCAATTGATTAAATCAGATTTAGATGCTATTCCTACTCTTTTTGCTATTTTTTTCCCTTTTCTAAATAAAATCAAAGTAGGGACATTTCTTATTCTATATTCATAAGAAGTGTCATAATTATCATCTACATTTAGTTTCACTATTCTTAATTTTCCATCATATTTATTTGAAATATCATCTATAATATGCGATAGTGTTTTACAAGGATTACACCAAGGGGCCCAAAAATCTACTAAAACAGGTAGATCGGAATCTAGTACGATAGCTTTAAAATCGTCATCCATTACTTTCATAGTATACATATAATGCTATCTATAAATATAATAGAGTTTTATCCTTCCTCCTACAAAATAAGGATGAAGGATGGAGGATATTCACTTTTCTCACACCTTTTTTTAATGCATAAAAAGCATTTTCAAGTTTAGGGATCATCCCTTGATAAAAGATTCTAAATTTGTAAAAATTATCAAAATTTATTTTTGTATAGTAAGAATTTGCATCCTCCAAATTTCTTAGTATACCTCTTTTTTCAAAGCAATAATGCAAGCAGATTTCTTCTATCTCTTTCATGGAAATAGCAATATAAGAGGCTATTGTATCTGCATTTGTATTAAGTAAATGCCCTTTAGCGTCATGTGTAATTGCACAAAAAACTGGAACATAATTTAATTGTATTAGTGAATACAAATCCTTAATATTAACGCTTTCTTTATTAAAATCACCTACATGACCATAATCAATAGATTTTACATAACGACGAATAGACTGGATTAAGTTTCCATCAGCTCCTGAAAGTCCTAAAGTAGAAGTACCAAGTTTTTCTAAACTAGCCACAAGAGCCTTATTAAGCAAACCAGCATAGCTCATTATTAATACTTCAAGGGTTTTCATATTAGTAATACGACGACCTTTTACTATTTTTGGATATAACCCTAACCTTTTTGAGAGTATGCTTGCATATTTTCCTCCTCCATGAATTAGTATTTTAGACCCACGTAATTTATGAAAATTTTTAAGGAAGGTATCTAATAAAAACTCATCTTCTATAAGTTTTCCTCCTATTTTCACCACATGTAACATTAGAGATTCTTTAAAAGAGTCTTAAATACAGCTTGGTTAGAAAAAATACGATTTTCAGCTTCATGATATACTAATGAAGCATCCAAAACTGCATCTTCAACAATTAAATTTCTTCGTACTGGTAAGCAATGCATAAATTTTGGATGATTGCTAATTTTTTCTGTAGCAATCGTCCATTTAGGGTCCATTGAGAATATTTCTCCGTAATTCTTAAAGCTACTCCAATTCTTTGCGTAAATAAAATCCGCCCCTTTAAGAGCTTCGTTCTGGTTATAAAAAATATGTGCTCCATTAATAAAATTATCATCAAGTTCGTATCCTTTAGGATGAGTTATTACTAAATCTGTATACCCTAATTTAGATATACATTGAGCAAAAGAATTAGGTACTGACTGTGGTAAAGATATAGGATGGGGAGCCCAACTAAGAACAACTTTCACCCGCTCTTTTTTAGGCTTAAATTCTTCTATAGTCATAGCATCTGCTAATGATTGCAAAGGATGCAAAGTAGCGCTCTCTAAACTTACTACCGGAACACTAGAGTAATATTGTATTTTTTTCAATAAAGATTCATGAAAATCATATCTTTTGTCTTTTAAATTAGGAAAAATTCTAACTGCCAATATATCACAATATAAACTCATCACTCCTATAGCTTCTTTAATATGTTCTTGAGTTTTTTTCATAACTCCTCCATCGCTCATTTCTATTTTCCAAGAATCTTTATCTATATTAAGTATCCAAGTTTCACATCCTAAATATAAAGCTGCTTTTTGACTACTTAAACGAGTGCGTAAGCTTGCATTAAAAAATACAAAACCAATTGTTTTATTTTTTCCTATATGTTTAAATAGGAAAGGGTTCTTTTTAAGAAATAAGGCTTCTTTTACTAACGAAATTACATCAATGCCAGAAAAACTTAAAAATTGTTTCATTGAAAAAATAACTTTTCCAATCTTTTATTTGGAGTTCATCATTGCAAAAAGCGTTTATAAAAGTTTGTGCCAAACGGGCATTGGTAAATAAAGGAATATTAAAATCTACAGATGCACGACGTATAATGTAATCGTTATCTAACTCATTTTTAATTATTTTTTTAGGTATATTGATAATTAAATCTAACTTTTTAAAGAACATTTGAGTTTCAGAAGAAAAATTGAAGAAATTAGAAGGTAAATTATAGTGAAGAAAGAACGGACGAATTCTTTCAGTAGAAAAAATCGTATACCCATTATATATCAATAATTTACAAATTTCTCGTAAATAATAATGAACATAAACAAAATCTCCAGATATCAAAATATTTTTCATTGGTATACGATACCCTACCGCTATCATGGCCTTGATAAGAGCCTCATCTAAGTTTCTTCCTAAACTACCTACTTCACCTATAGAAGCCATATCTACGCCTAAAACAGGATCAGCTCCATGTAAACGAGAAAAAGAAAATTGAGCTGCCTTAATACCAACATGGTTAAAATATAAAAAATATGGTAAAAGTTTTTTAGTAAGCTTTCTAGAACTAGAAAGCTTTCCTATTAAAAGTTCTGTAGAAAATCTGATCATATTAAATCCTGATACTTTTGAAACAAAAGGAAAAGATCTTGATGCTCTTAGATTGCATTCAATTACTGAAAGTAGATTCCCTTTTAAAAGAAATTGAATATTAAAAGGACCTGAAATATAAAAGTATTCTGCAATTTTTTGGGCAATTTGTTCTGCTTCTTTAAGAGTAGAAAGGTCTATATTTTTAGTAGGATATATTAAGGTAGCATCTCCTGAATGAACACCTGCAAATTCTACATGTTCTGTAATGGAATGATATAAAATACTCCCTTTATCTGCAATAGCATCTAATTCAATTTCCTTATAATTTTCTAAAAATTTACTTACAACTACTGGATGCTTTGGAGAAAGATAGACAGCTTCTTTAAGATAGGACTCAAGTTCTTGAACGTTGAAAACTACATGCATTGCAGCACCTGATAAAACATATGAAGGTCTAATCAGAACAGGAAAACCTACTTCATTTACAAAATGAAGAATGCTTTGTAGGTTTGCTAGTTCTCTCCAAAGAGGCTGTTGGATTCCTAAAAGATCTAAAGCCTCAGAAAATTTATAACGATCTTCTACACCATCTATAGATAAAGAAGAAGGCCCTAATAATTTTTTTCCTGTATGAAACAATTTCAAAGCTAGATTGTTAGGGCCCTGTCCTCCCATAGAAACAACAGTACCAATTGGACATTCCAGCTCAATAATATCTACAACACGTTCAAAGCTAAGTTCCTCAAAATACAACCTACTACATACATCAAAATCTGTACTTACAGTCTCAGGATTACAATTTATAATTATAGAACGATAATTATTATTATTTAATGCTTTTACAGCATTAACACAACACCAGTCAAATTCTACGCTAGAACCGATACGATATACACCAGATCCTAAAATAACTACAGATTCCTTATAATTTTTTTCATACGCTACATCTTGTTGTGTAGCGTGGTAACTCATATATAAATAGTTGGTTTTTGCAGGAAATTCTGCCGACATTGTATCAATCTGTCGTGTATATGGTAAAATACCTAAGATTTTTCTTATCTTTCTTATTCTAATGGAACCTTTTTCAAGATTATATTGTAAGAGCATTGCTATTTGTCTATCGGAAAATCCTTGTTTTTTCGCTATATATAGCCATTCTTCAGGAAGAGATTTCTTATCTTTATAACTATACAATACTTCTTTTGTATAATGAAGATTACGTAATCTATAAAGATACCAAGGATCTATATAGGTAATATTGTATAGTTGTTCAATAGAACAACCTTTATTAAAGGCTTCTTCAATGGCTTCTATTCTACTATCAGTAGGAGTCTTTAGCTTTTCCAAGGTGGTTTTATCATATTTTGGTGTATTTATAAAACCTTCTAAACCATTGTCTAGCATGCGTAATCCCTTTTGAAAAGCTTCTTCAAAAGTACCCCCAATTGCCATAACTTCTCCTACACTTTTCATACTGCTTCCTATTTTATTAGATACTCTCCAAAACTTTTTAAAGTCCCATCGTGGAAACTTGCATACGATATAATCTAGTGTTGGCTCAAAAAAAGACGAGGTATGATGAGTGACTGCATTTTTAAGTTCATGTAAGCCATAACCTAATGCTAGTTTAGCTGCTATAAAAGCTAAAGGATATCCTGTTGCTTTTGAAGCTAGTGCACTTGAGCGAGAAAGACGTGCGTTGATCTCAATTACACGATAATCTTCTGAAATAGGTGATAAAGCAAACTGTACATTACATTCTCCTATAATATTAAAAGCATGGGCAATCTGAATAGAAAACATTCTAAGTTTTTGAGATTCTTTATCTGTAAGCGTTTGTGAAGGAGCAACTACAATGCTTTCTCCCGTATGAATACCAATAGGATCTATATTTTCCATATTACAAATGGTAATACAATTACCATGTTTATCCCTTACTACCTCATATTCTATCTCTTTCCACCCCTTTAAAGATTCTTCCAAAAGGATTTGTGAAGCATGCACTAAAGCTTTATCCACTAATAAATCTAACTCTTTACCATTATTAGCAAAGCCGCTTCCTAATCCACCTAAAGCATAGGCTACTCTAATTATTAATGGAAACCCTATTTCTTTTACACCTTTTATAGCTTCCTTACGCGATCTTATAGATTTGTTTCGAGCAGTATTTATATGCAGACAATTAAGTTTAGTAACAAATCTATCCCTATCTTCGCTAGAAATAATATCTTCAATATTTGTGCCTAGAACTTTTAGCGAATGTTGTTTCAGTATATCTCTCTCAAAGAGCTGAATACCACAATTTAAAGCAGTTTGTCCCCCAAAGCTTAATAAGATTCCTTGAGGTTTTTCTTTTTCAATAACTTTTTCTACAAATTCTTGGGTAATTGGCAAAAAATAAATTTTGTCTGCTATTGAATCAGAGGTTTGAACAGTAGCAATATTAGGATTTATTAGAACTGACTCTAAACCTTCTTCTTTAATTGCTTTAAGTGCTTGTGTGCCAGAGTAATCAAATTCACCAGCCTCTCCTATTTTCAAAGATCCTGATCCAATAATAAGAATTTTTTTCAATATTTTTTATATTTATGAATACGTTGAATAAACCAATCTAATAAGAACTCCGTATCTAGAGGGCCTCCAGCACCTTCTGGATGAAATTGAACTGAGAAAAAAGGCTTGTATTCATGTATCAAGCCTTCACAAGAATTATCATTAAGATTTCTAAATAAAACCTTCCACCCTCTTGGCAAGCTTTTTTCCTCAATAACATAACCATGATTTTGTGATGTTATAAAAGCATGCACACTTCCTTCTATTTTAACTGGTTGATTGTGACTTCTATGTCCAAAAGTTAATTTATAGGTATTTCCTCCTGCCGCCAAACCCAATAACTGATTTCCTAAACAAATACCAAAAATTGGTGCTTCTTTGTTTAGAACATAACGCAAATAATTAATAGGTTTTTGATAAATTTTTGGATTTCCTGGACCATTTGAAAGGAAAAGCCCATCGTAATGAGATAAACGAAAATCGTAATCCCAAGGGACTCTAACAACAGTACAATCTCTTTTTATTAACGATAATAAAATATTATTTTTAACTCCAAAATCTACAAGTAATATCCTGTATTTTCCATTACCATAAACGGTTTTTTTCTTTATACAGACCTGAGATGCTAGATTTTCTTTATTGTAATTATAAAATGGAATATCTTGATAAAAAATAATTTTACCTAACATAGATCCTTTTTTACGCAACTTTTTTGTTAGTGCCCTTGTGTCTATTCCAGAAATACCTGGAATATTATTTATTTTTAACCAATACGAAAGATTGTATGCCATCCTCCAATGATTGGGGTCATGAGAATAATCTGATACGATAAGACCATTTATGTGGATACTTTCTGATTCATAAAAAGCTTCCATAAATATGTCCTCTTCTGGAATACCGTAGTTTCCTATTAATGGAAAGGTATATACTAATAACTGTCCTTTATAAGAGGGATCTGTAATACTTTCAGTATAGCCAGTCATTGCAGTGTTAAATACTATTTCTCCAGAGGTAGAAATAGTTGCACCAAAATGATAACCTTTGTATTGTGTTCCGTCTTGAAGAGCTATAATAGCTTTATGTTGATAATAAATCATTTTCAATGTTCGCTAGTGCATTTTGTAATTTGTCAATAAAAAATTGTATTTCCTTTATAGAAATATTTAAAGGAGGAAGTAAACGTAATATTAATGCATTATTTGCAGTGCCTACAAATACGTTCTCATTATAAAGAAGAGACTCTTTAAGAGAGAATACAGGAAATTCAAAATGAATACCTAGTATTAAACCACAGCCACTAATATTTTTAATCTGAGGCATTTTTTTTAAGTATTCTATTGCTATAAACCCTATCGACCTAACATTTTCGATGATTTCTTCTTTTTTAATCACTTCCAAGACAGCCAATGCCGCTACACAGGATAGATAATTTCCACCGAAAGTTGTTCCTAACATACCATAAAAAGCCTTAAATTGTGGAGAAATAAGAACTCCTGCTATTGGAAAACCATTGCCCATCCCTTTAGCTATAGTAATCAAATCTGGGCGAATACTAGCTGCTTGATGAGCGAAAAAATAACCACTTCTCCCATAGCCACTTTGTATTTCATCAAGAATAAGAGGAACCTTATATCGATTACAATTTTTTGCTAGTTTTTTAAGGAAATCTACTCCAGGAGATACAATTCCAGCAACTCCTTGAATTCCTTCTGAAATCACTGCACAGACCTCTCCTGCTTCAAGTTCTGATATTAGAGATAATTCATCTCCATGTTCTAAAAATATACGAGAATGCGTATCATTGATACGTGTAATAATTTTAGTATTATCTGTAATAGATAGAGCAGCACTGGTTCTACCATGAAAAGAGCCTTTAAAGGCTACTACTTTTTTTTTTTCTTTATGAAAAGAGGCTATTTTTAAAGCATTTTCAATAGCCTCAGCTCCTGAATTACATAAAAAAAGTTGATAATCTTCATATCCTGAAAAATATCCTAATTGTTCTGAAAGAACCTTTTGTTTTGTACTTTCAATAACGTTTGAATAAAACCCAATCTTCGAAAGCTGCTTTTTTAATGTATTAATCCATCCGGGATGACTATGTCCGATAGAAATTACAGCATGTCCTCCATAAAAATCAAGGTAGGAATTTCCTTTTTTGTCAAAAAGAAACGTACTATATCCTCTTTCTAAATTAAGAGAGAAAGTTGGGTAAACTTCGAATAGGTACATTGGATTAAATTGCAAGCGATTTTAACTCCAATCCGCAAGTTTCTTCGTATCCATACATAAGATTGAGATTCTGAATAGCTTGTCCTGAAGCTCCCTTCAAAAGATTATCAATTACACTACTTATAATTAAAAAACCGTTTTCCTTGTCTATATGCAATAGACATTTATTAGTATTTACTACTTGTTTTATATGTATAGGATTCTCTGATAAAAAAGTAAATGGATGGGACTTATAAAAAGTTTTGTAAATATCTTCAATATCTTTCAAAGATATTGAAGAACGAACATATATAGTTGCAAAAATACCTCTGGTAAAATTTCCTTTATAAGGAGTAAAAAAAATTCTTTGTTGAAAATCTCTTTGCAAGAACTTTAAATTTTGATATATTTCTTTTATGTGTTGATGAGTAAAGACTTTGTAAGTAGAAATATTATTTGCACGAAAACTAAAATTACTATATTCACTTATAGAACTTCGTCCTCCTCCACTTGATCCTGTAATTGCGCTAATATGAATGTCGTCTTTAAGAAAAGACATATTTGCTAATGGTAAAAGAGCTAACTGTATTGCTGTTGCAAAGCAACCAGGATTAGCAATATTACGTGCTTTTTTTATCCTATCACTATATAACTCTGATAAACCATAGATAAAATATCGTCCACTTGAATTTTTTAAAAGTCTGAAATCATTGCTTATATCGATAATTGATGTTTTATATGAAAGAGATTTTAAGCACTCTTTAGATTTATTAGTACCTAAACATAGAAATACTACCTCAATATCATCATCTAAATGGTCAGTAAAAAAAATAGCAGTTTCCCCAACTAAATCTTTGTGTACTTTAGATACAGGAAGCCCTGCTTGTGATTTACTCACAACACTTGAAATATTTACTTTTGGATGCTTAAGTAATATACGTAAAAGCTCTCCTGCTGTAAACCCAGAACCTCCTAATAATCCTATTTTAATCATTTTTTATATTATGATACATCTTCATTTGTTTTCCAAATATCTTGATAAATCCTTTTGCATCCTCAGCATTCCAATCCTCATTGGATTCTCCATATTTTTCATTTTGAGATTGCATAAGATCATTACTTGATTTTACTCCGATAAGTTCTAGTTTATAAGGAGTTAATTTTATAACTACCTCTCCACTAACACGACGTTGTGTATCCCTAAAAAATGCTTCAATATTACGCATCACAGGATCAAGATATTGAGCCTCATGTAGGAGCATACCATACCAATTGCTAATTTGGTCTTTCCAATAAACCTGCCATTTAGTTAAGATATGTTTCTCTAACAATTGATGAGCTTTAATAAGAATTATAGCTGAAGAAGCTTGAAATCCTACCCTACCTTTAATACCGATTAAAGTGTCTCCAATATGAATATTACGCCCAATTGCAAATTTTGAGGCAATTTGTTCTAACTTTACAATATTCTTTACTGTATAAGATTTTTCTCTGTTGATAGAAATAAATTCACCTTCTTCAAATCCTAGTTGAATATTTTTACTTTCTAATTCTTGTAAAGAATTAGGATAAGCTTCTGATGGTAACTTTTCATCAGAAGTAAGAGTTTCTACACCGCCTACACTTGTCCCCCAAATTCCTTTATTTATAGAATAGCGAGCTTTTATCCATCTAATATCTACTCCGTGCTCTTGTAAATAATTCATCTCTTCCTGACGAGAGCATTGGTTATCTCTAATAGGACTGAGAATACGTTTATCAGGGCAAAGTATTTGAAAAGCTATATCAAAACGTACTTGATCATTTCCTGCGCAAGTGCTTCCATGTGCTATAGCACTAGCATCAATTTCATTAGCATATTCTGCTATCTTAATTGCTTGAAAGATACGTTCAGAACTAACAGAGAGTGGATAAATATTATTGCGCAAAACATTTCCAAAAATCAAATATTTAACGCAATTATCATAATAAAAATGAGTAGCCTCAATGCTACGATGATATTTAGCACCTATAGCATAGGCATTTTCCTCTATCTTTTTCAATTCTAGCTTACTAAATCCTCCTGTATTGACTTGTGCTGTATACACTTCATAACCTTGTTCTTTTAAATACTGAAGACAATAAGAGGTATCCAAGCCACCACTATAAGCCAGTACTATTTTCTCTTTTAAAATATGTTTTGGTTCAAACAAAAAAGCAGTACATAAACACATTTTACTATTATTTAGTGTGAGTAAATTATAGTTTTTGCAACTTCTACAACTCTTCCAAAATCTATAAGAACGAGGTAGCTCTAAAAAAGAAACTGTTTTAAAGTTTCTTTCCATATTTATTCTAAAAATTGAAGGGGTGGTTGTAATGCTAAAAAGATTAGCAATTGGAAATTTATAAGAAGAAAGTTTAAGTATAAAAGCTTTAATCAATTTTGATATGCCCTTATTTCTAAATACAGGAAACACTATCATTCCTGAATTTGCTACATACCCTTCTTGAAAAGTCTCAATATAACTAAACCCAACGATAATACCATTAAAAAATGCAACAACAGCATTTCCTTCTAAGATTTTATTAGTTATATCTTCTGTTTCTCTTTTGGAAATTCCTGTTTGTCTAATTATTGCAGATTCTTCTATCTTTCTAGAAATGGTAAGGGCATGAGTTATATCTTTGTAATTTGCAATTCTTACTTTTAGGCTCATCTTTTAGGCTCCAAATTATTTAAATATAATAAGTATAATAATTTACTTTAATTGAAGATTTAATCCTTGTATTTTTTCTAGTTCCATAAATAATCTCTTATCAAGGTGTACATCGTATTTTCTTGATGGCATACATATATTTTCTTTTCTATCTAATAAAAATATTTTTAATGTTCCGTTGCCTTTATATTTTGATATAGTATTTTCAATGTAGTCAATCATTTTATGATCTAGCTTATAAACTTCTATTTCTATATGAAGTTCTTTATTTAGTAGATTGAATACTTCACCTAAATGAAGGATTTGTAAAAAGTTAATACGAATAACTCCATTTTTATAACGATCTAAAAAAACCTTTATAGCTAAAAAAGTATTAGCAGTAAGCAGATGAGAAAACTTCATATATGCATCTCCAAAGATGTAAAAATCTCTTATATTTTTATAGTCCTCCAATGTAAAAAACCCATCTTTTTTTCCTTTTTTTATTGACATTTTACTTTCTGATCTTAGAACCATTCCATAAAGAAATACACTACTCTTTCCTATCCATAAATCTTCGTTTCTATTGAAATCTTCTAAAGATATGCCATGTATCGCATATATTTCTAATCTATAGTCATACAACGGATGAGAACTTATGTAAATGCCTACTGTTTGTTTTTCCTTTTCAAGTTTAACTATGTTTAACCAGGGGTTACAATAAGGAAAAAAGAAATCTCTATCATAAAAAAGAGGAGCCTTTTTTTTCTTTTTTAAAATGATTTTTTCAATCATATTGTACCCTCTTTCTTTATAAAAGTATTGGGCACGATGAATAGGTTCAAATCTATCGAAAGCTCCTGATAAAACTAAAGACTCTATTGATTTTTTATTTATTATATGTGAATCAATACGTTTAATTAAATCTAAAACAGATTTATAAGGACCATTTTTTGAACGTTCTCTAATAATAGAATCTACAACTGCTTCACCAATTCCTTTGATAGCTTTAAATCCAAAACGTATATTTCCCTTTTCATTTACTAAAAATAATTGTTGGCTTTCATTAATATCTGGTCCGATCACACTCAATCCTAAACGTCTACATTCTGCCATAAAAAAACTTATATCCTTTATGTTATGAATATGATTACTTAAAACAGCTGCCATAAATTCATATGTATAATGCGTTTTTAAGTATGCGGTTTGAAATGCTAAGTAAGCATAACAGGTAGAATGCGACTTATTAAAGGCATAAGAAGCAAAAGTTTCCCAGTCTTTCCATATTTTTTCTAATATATTTTTTGGAAACCCTTTTCTAACAGCTCCATAGATAAACTTACTTTTAATTTTATCTAGTATATGCTTTTGTTTTTTTCCCATTGCTTTTCGCAAAATATCGGCTTGACCTTTGGTAAAGCCGGCCAATTTTTGAGCTAATAACATTACCTGTTCTTGATAGACAGTTATTCCATATGTACTACTTAGAAATTCTTTCATCTCTGGAAGAACATAAACAATAGGCTCTTTACCATGTTTTCGTGCAATGAAATTAGGTATATATTGTATAGGTCCGGGGCGATAAAGGGCATTCATGGCAATAAGGTCTTCAAAAGAATCTGGCTTTAGCTTTCGTAGATAACGTTGCATACCAATAGATTCATATTGAAAAATTGCTATAGTTTCTCCTTTTTGAAAAACTTGATAAGTTTTTAAATCATCTAGAGGGTACTCATGTATAATGAGTCCATGTCTTTTCTCAACCAATTCTACTGTATCATTAATAATAGTAAGTGTTTTTAATCCTAATAAGTCTATTTTAAGCAATCCAGCACTTTCTACTACATTGTTGTCAAATTGAGTAAGCAATAGATCTGAATCTTTCGAAATTGCTATAGGAATATAATTAGTAATATCTGAAGGAGTAATAATTACTCCACAAGCATGCACTCCTATACATCGCAATAATCCTTCAAGAATGCATGCTTGTCGTAAAACTTTGCCTTCAAGTAAGTTGTCCTTAGCAATTAGTAGCAATTTTACTCCATTTTCTAAGTCATGTCCATAAAATTTTTTCCTTAGTTGAGTTACGTTCATAGAAAGAAGATTTTTAAGAGAAACCCCCTCTGGCATCATCTTAGCTATACTATCAGCATTCTCCAAAGAAAGATCTAACACTCTTGCTGTATCTCTTATTGAAGATTTAGCAGCCATCATGCCGTACGTTATTATTTTAGCTACTTGTTTATTACCATATTTATTGACGACCCATTTTACGATACTTTCACGACCTCTATCATCTAAATCCAGATCGATATCTGGTAAAGAAACGCGATCTGTATTTAAAAATCGCTCGAAAAGCAAATTGTATTGAATGGGGTCTATCTGTGTAATTCCTACGCAATAGGCTACTAAAGATCCTGCTACTGATCCTCTTCCAGGCCCTACCGATACACCCATCCTTCTAGCTTCCGAAACAAAATTTTGTACTATAAGAAAATAACCAGGAAACCTAGTTTTTTCTATCGTAGATAACTCAAAAACCAAACGTTCTTTAATAGAGGGAGAAATTGCTCCATAATGTTGATAAGCTCCTTGAAAAGCCAGATGATATAAATAAGAATTTTCCCCACGTTTTCCTCCATCTTCTAGAGATCCAGAAGATTGGAATTCTTTTGGAATAGAAAATTTAGGCAATAAGATTTCTCTGCTTAGAGAAAAAATACTGATTTTTTCCATAAGTTCATCTAAATAATCAAAAGACTCGGGAACATCAGAAAAAGACGTCATCATTTGGTCTTGCGTTTTAAAATAATATTCTTGCCTACTAAACCCAAAACGATAACCTCTGCCTATTCCAATTTGAGCAGATTGCTTTTCTCCATCACGAACACAAAGTAAAATATCGTGGGCGTTTGCATCTTTCTTCTCTAGATAAAAAGTATTGTTTTGAGGAATGTATTTTACTCCATACTTTTGAGAAAATTGTAATAACACTTTATTTACATAATTCTGCTCTTTAAGCCCATGTCTCAAAAGTTCTACGTAAAAATCACCTGAGAATTTCTCATGCCACCACTTAAAAACTTCCTCGGCTCTTCTTTTTCCATAATTAAGTATTGTATAAGGAATTTCTGCACTTAAATCACCGGTAAGAGCAATCAAATCCTTTTGATATTGTAATATTAGTTCTTTTTCTACTCTTGGAAAACCAGAAGAATATCCATTAATATAGCCTTCAGAACATAATTTAACTAAATTATGATAACCATTTTTATTTTTTGCAAGAAACACCTGTTTCCAACGTTGATCTTGTTGATTTTTAGTTAAAGGTTTTTTTGACGAATCCACTGAAACAAATAACTCACAACCAATGACTCCCTTTAGCTTATTACACGTATTTAAAATATTCTGGTTATAAGTTTCTATGGTATTTAGAAAAGAAAAAGCTCCCATCATATTACCATAGTCGGTAATACCTACTGCAGACATATTCCACTTCAAAGCACGCTTTATTAGCTCGTCTATCTTTGTAGTAGCAGAAAGTAGAGAAAAATCTGTATGATTATGAAGATGAACAAATTTTCGTGCTAAGTTTTTTTGTTGTAGAGAATATTCTTCCTTCTTATTTAAAGATGTAGTTTTGATAGAATTCGTATTTATTTATAGAAATATAGAGAACTGGTGAAATGAAGCCAAAAAAAACAATGACATATAAATAAAATCTTATTGTTCTAAAAGAGACCATATTTCTTTAGCTATTTGCATTTCTTCATCTGTAGAAATAATTAAGATTTTTACGTAGCTATGATCTCTCTGTATTTCATGAATGTCGTTTGTTGTTGTTGATGTATTTTTACCTTCATCTAGATAGATACCTAAGGTATCTAGATTTTTACAAATAAGAGAACGGACTATATTATCATGTTCTCCTACTCCTCCTGTAAAAATTATAGCATCTACACCATTCATAATAGCTACATAAGCCCCTATATATTTCTTTATGCGATAAGCATACATATCATATCCTATATTAGCTTTCTTTTCTCCTTGATCATATGCATTTCTAATATCACGCATGTCGCTTCTTCCGCAAATTCCCATCATACCACTTTGATTATTAAAACAATTAAAAATTTCTTTTGACGTATATCCTTTCTTTAATAAATAAAAAAGAATTGTAGAATCAATGTCTCCACTACGAGACCCCATTATCAGACCAGAATTAGGTCCAAATCCCATTGAACTTTCTATAGAAGTTCCTTCTTTTATAGCTGCCATACTTGCCCCATTTCCTAAATGAAGAGAAATAATATTTGCTTTTTCATTATTAATATGATTAAGTGCGGCCGTAGTAACATATTGATGACTAACGCCATGAAATCCATATGATCGTATATGAAGGGTTTTATATAGAGATTGAGGTAAAGCATACCGATAAGCTTTTTCAGGCATATTTTGATGATAAGCGGTATCGAAAATAGCAAATTGCTCTGCTGTTGGGAAAATTTCTGAGGCAACCTCTATCCCTAGAAGATTTGCTGGATTATGTAGCGGCGCCAAAGGAAAAACTAGACGAATTTCGTCTTTTACTTCTTTAGTAATTTTAATAGCTTGTGTGAATTTATTTCCTCCATGAACTACTCTATGGCCAATAGAATATATATCTAGAGGAGAATCAATAACATTAAGATCTAAAAGCAATGTATTTATTTTTTTTAGGCCTATCAGATGATCAGGTGTATCAAAAGAACTTTCTAGCTTGTTCCAACTATTTTCTTTTAAATATTGATGCCTAATATAGCCTCCTTCTATTCCAATACGTTCTATCAATCCTTGAGCTAATACTGTTTTTTCTGGCATATCAATTAGCTTATATTTTATGGATGAACTTCCAGAATTAAGTATCAATATTTTTTTCATAAGGGAGATTAATTGCGTATAGATTGTATTGAAGTAATGAGTAGAGTATGGTAAATATCCTCTACACTTGCTCCTCTACTTAAATCATTAATTGGTCTGTTAAGCCCTTGAATTACAGGGCCTATAGCTAATGATTTTGTTTCTCTTTGTACTGCTTTATAAGTATTGTTTCCAGTGTTTAACTCAGGAAAAATAAATACATTAGCAGAGCCTGCTACATGAGAGTTGGGCAGCTTTTTTTTTCCTACTTTAGGGTCTACAGCAGCATCATATTGTATGGGACCTTCCACTAGCAATTTTGGGGCACGATTTTTTACTATTTCTGTAGCTATTCTTACTTTTTCAACCTGTTTTCCTGATCCTGAATGACCAGAGGAATATGAAAGTAGAGCTACTTTTGGTTCAAATCCAAAATCTTCTGCAGTCTTTGCAGATACAATAGTTATATCAGCAAGTTGTTCAGCAGTAGGATCAGGAACAATAGCACAATCCCCATAAACAAGTACACGATCCTTTAAAAGCATAAAAAATATCGATGAAACTGTATTAATATCAGTCCTTGTTCTTATAAATTGAAGTGCTGGACGAATTGTAGAAGCTGTAGTATTTTCTGCGCCTGAAACCATTCCATCAGCTAATCCTTTATATACCATCATTGTTCCAAAATATGATATATCTAACATAAGATTTTTTGCTTCTGTAAGTTTTAACCCTTTTTCTTTTCTTAGATGATATAAAGTACTATAAAAATCCTCGTAGAAATTGGAAGATACAGGATCCAAAATAGTAATACGCTCTTCTTCCCAAGAAATTCCTAAACTATTTACCTTAGCCATTATTTTTTTAGGATTCCCTAAAATAGTGATCTTTCCAAGTCCTTCTTTGGAAAAAAAAGATGCAGCTAGCAATATACGTTCATCATTCCCTTCAGGTAACACTATATGTTTTTGTGCAATTTTACTTTGTTTTACTATATTGTAGTGAAATATTTGAGGAGTAATATACTTGTACTTTTTTAAAGTAATTTTCTCAAAGAGAAGTGGGTTCTCTACATATTCTTCAAATAAATTAATACTATGTTGTAGTTTTACCATGTTCTGGGAACAACAATGTGTTCTTATGGAAGCGACTCTTTGAGAAGTTTCTAAAGTATCGCAATAACCGGCCAAAATAGGAATAAAGTTAGGTACACTCTTCATTATATTTAAAAAAGTCTCTTCCGGAAGAATACTTCCCGTTAATATAAGAGCTGAAATATGCCCATATTTTGAAGAAATATTAGCAATAAGTGTTGCCAAAATTAAATCTATACGATCACCTTGAGTTATTATCAATAAGTCTTCATTAAGAATAGAAAGGGGAAAGGACTGATTACAGTATAGAAAAGAACTTATTATGTAAGTTATGGAAATTTTATTTAAATCATATTTACTTCCAATAATGAGTTTAGCGTCAAATTCTTTTTGAATCTCTATTATAGTAGGCTTGTCTAAAATATCATCCGGAGGAACAGTAAAAACTACAACTTCAGGGGGCAAATAACGCGTCAAATAGGATTGAAGCAATTGGAAAGGAATAAGTGTTTTATTGATTACTAATATTATAAAATTTACATGTTGGCGACGTATATGATCATATACAGTTTTAATATTTTTATTTGCCCCATTCATTACTAAAATAATTGGTAATTGTAGATGTTTAGCAACTTCCGTATTCAGTTCAATATCGCGGTTATCATTATAATAATCTTGACCTTCTACCAATACAAAATCAAAACTCCCTTCAAGTTCTTTATGTTTTTTGAATATATGATCGTAAATTCTATGGTTACCACCATATTTATAAAGAAATATAGCTTCCTTTCTTGAAAAACAAAATGTTTCCTCATAAAATATTTTTAGTTGAAAATGTGATATTACTGCGTAAATATGATCATCTTTTACACTGTAACAAGATTCCTCTATAATTGGCCTGAAGATTGCTAAACAATGTTTTTTTTTCATGATCATTTGCATTATTCCAAATGTGGCCAATGATTTTCCACTATATAAATCAGTGGAAAATATAAAAACTGAATTTTTTATCATAGAAAAGCTTCCCAACTAACCATTAAAATTTAGCGTAGAAATATATTTGTCTAAATCTAACGCTGCCATACAACCACTAGCTGCAGCTGTTATTGCTTGACGATAAGTATAATCTTTAACATCTCCAGCAACAAATACGCCAGGGTAATTTGTATGGGTCCCCCTATTTATCGTAAGGATATAACCATTTTCATCAAGTTGAATTTGATTCTTAAAGATTGACGTGTTTGGTTTATGACCAATAGCTATAAAAAGGCCTTCTATAGATAGAATTCTTTCTTTAGAGGTTTCTTTATTTAGTATAAGAATTCCTTCCACGTCTTTTTTTCCTAAGACTTCTTTTACTTCATGAAAAAAATGAATTTCTAAATTTAGAATCTTATTTGCACGATGTGCAATTATTTTTGAAGCACGCAATGTCCCTCTTCTAACAATAAGATGAACTTTTTTACATATTTTAGATAGATAAATAGACTCTTCAATAGCTGTATCACCTCCTCCAACTACTGCTACTACTTTACCTCTATAAAAAAAACCATCACAAGTTGCACAAGTAGAAACTCCGCTTCCTCTGAACCTTTTTTCGCTTTCTAAACCAAGATATTTTGCAGTAGATCCTGTAGCTATAATTATTCCCTTAGTATTTACTTTCTCACCAGTTTCAGTCAATAACGAGTGTATTGAACCTATTTCTTTCAATAGATCAACTTTTATAATGCGCTGTTCTTTAATGATTGTGTTGAATCGTTCTGCTTGTTTTTTAAAATTAACCATTAGTTGAAATCCTGTTATTCCTTTAGTATATCCAGGGTAATTTTCAACTTCTGTTGAAGTAGTAAGTTGACCACCAGAATAATCTCCAGTATATAAAATAGGTTTAAGATCTGCGCGACCCGCATAAATAGCAGCGGCATAACCTCCAGGACCAGAGCCTATAATTACACAATTATAAATTATAATCTTTGACATAAATAATGTAAACCTACTAAAATTTATAATAAGATCGTATTGGTGATTCAGGGATGTTTACTAAAAGTTGTGCCATAATAGATAACATATCTTAGATAGATGTTATCTTTTAAAAAAAATAAATTTATTTATCAGATTATAAATGATAAGGCTTACATATTTTGTAATGTACGCAAGAAATTTATCTTTCTTACTCCAGAAGAATGGGTTAGGCAACATATATTAGAGTATCTAATAAAAGAAAAAAAATATTACGCATTATCCATAGAAAAAATGATAGTAAGCTACCCAGTAAAAAGACGTGCTGATATAATAGTATATTGCAAATCCAAACCGTGGATTCTTGTAGAATGTAAAGCACCCACGGTTTCGCTAACTAAAAAAATTTTAGATAAAGTAATCTTCTATAACCTCCACTTGCATTGCCGTTATTTAATGGTAAGTAATGGCATTTATCATTATTATTGTAGAATAGAAGATAATACAAATACTATTTTTTTTCTAAAGAGACTTCCTAGTTATGATGAAAATTAGATTTACTTCAGCTATTACTTGATATAGTGGACATATGTATAGCTAAATCAATCAATTTGTTTGAATAGCCAGTCTCATTATCATACCAAGAAATTACCTTAACGAAATTTTTATTGAGCATAATTCCTGCCTTAGCATCAAATATAGAAGTACGTTTATCGCCAATCAAGTCCATTGAAACAACATCTTCATCAATATATCCTAATATCCCTTTTAGCTCATTTTCAGAAGACAATTTAATCGTCTCTTTTATTTCATCATAGTTCGTTCTCTTTTCAAGATGAACTGTTAGATCTATTACAGAAACATCTGCTGTGGGAACACGAAAAGCCATTCCAGTCAATTTTCCATTTAAAGAAGGAATTACTTTGGCAACAGCTTTTGCTGCGCCAGTAGAAGAAGGAATAATATTTAGTAATGTTGAACGTCCTCCTCTCCAATCTTTCATTGAAGGACCATCAACAACTCGTTGCGTTGAAGTTGCAGCATGTATAGTAGTCATAAGCCCTTCCATAATTACAAATTTATCATTTAATACTTTAGCTAAAGGTGCTAAACAGTTTGTAGTACAAGAAGCGTTAGAAATAATATCTTGATCTGCACGTAAACTCTTATGATTAACCCCCATTACAAAAATTGGCATACCATCTTTTGGAGGAGCTGATAATATTACTTTTTTAGCACCAGCTTTTAAATGATCAGATGCAAGCTTTTGGGTAAGAAAAAGACCAGTAGATTCTATGACTACGTCAACCCCCACTTCAGACCATTTTAAGTTAGAAGGATCTCTTTCAGAAGTTATTCGTATTTTCCTACCATTTACCAATAGATGATTATCTATTACACTAACTTCTCCATAAAAAGAACGATGGACAGAGTCATACTTTAGTATATATGACATATAATCAGGAGATATTAAATCATTTATTCCTACAATTTCAATGTTCTTACGTTCTAATGCAGCGTTAAAGACTATACGTCCTATCCGCCCAAATCCATTTATTCCAATTTTTAGGCTTGACATATTAAAACATCTTACAAAAGTGGTAAATATAATTTAGTAAATTTCATATAGAATTGAAATCCAAAGTTTTTAAACTTCATCATTATAATATTTTTTCAATAAGCATTATCCCATTTTTGTCTATAGTTTTAAGTTTCACATTTTGTAAGCTATTAGGAATAGCTTCATTATAAGGAATTTTTACTCTTATATAATTATCTGTAAAACCATATAAAAATCCTTCTCTATTTTCAGATTCGAAAAGAACCGTACGTTCCGTTCCTATTTGACTATCATAAAATTTCTGACGTTTTATTTCAGATAAGTTACGTAAAGCGTTATTACGCTTATGTCGTATATATTTAGGAATAACACCATACATTCGAAAAGCTTCCGTATTCTCTCTTTCTGAAAAAGTAAAAACATGCAAATAAGATACTTGAATTTCATTCAAGAAATGAAAAGTTTTCAAAAAGTGTTCGTTACTTTCTCCTGGAAACCCAACTATAACATCAGTTCCTATAGAAGCTTGTGGCATTAAAGATTTAATATTCTCTACCTTATTTTTATAAAGATCTCTAAAGTATCTACGACGCATCTTACTAAGAATTTCGTTACTACCTGATTGTAATGGTATATGAAAATGAGGAACAAATTTTTTGCTTTTTGCTATTAATAGCAAAATATCATTATTTAATAAGTTAGGTTCTATAGAAGAAATACGTAAACGTTTTATTTGTTCCACTCTATCTAAAGCTTCCAGAAGTTCAAAAAATGTATGAGTAGGTTTTTTATTTTCAATAGCTACTTTTCCGTAATCTCCTATATTAATACCAGTTAAAACAATTTCCTTAACACCGCTTTTAGCAATTTCTTTTGCATTTTTTAATACATTCTGCATACTATCAGAACGAGATCTTCCTCTTGCTAGAGGAATTGTACAATAACTACATTGATAATCACAACCATCTTGTACTTTTAAAAAAGCCCTAGTTCTATCTCCAAGAGAATAAGAATCCACGTGAAAATCTACCGATTCAATTTCACATGGATTAATTTCTCCTACGTCTTTCTTAGAAAGATATTGTAAATAATCTGTGATTTTAAATTTTTCTGATACTCCTAAAACTAAATCAACTCCTTCTATATATGCAACTTCTTGAGATTGAACTTGAGCGTAACATCCAATAGCAATAATAAAAGCTTTTGAATTTTTTTTCAAAGCAATACTAACTACATTACGAAATTCTTTCTCTGCATTTTTAGTTACCGAACATGTATTAATAATATAAATATCAGCAGTCTCTTGAAAAGAGACTGCCTTATACCCTTGATTTCTAATTGTTTTTGATAGGGAAGAAGTCTCTGCTAAGTTTAACTTACATCCCAAAGTGTAAAAAGCAATACGTTTGATAATAAAAAATAGGGAGACGTTTAAATATTAGAAAAATAATCCTCTACTCCTTTAATAGAAGCTTTCATTCCTTTTTTTCCTTTTTGCCAATTAGCAGGACAAACCTCTCCATTATTTTCATAATACTGTAAAGCATCTACTATGCGAATGGCTTCATTAATGCTTCTTCCTAAGAAAAAATCATTTACTAGTTGATGACGCACAATTCCTTTTTTATCTATAATAAATAATCCTCTATAGGCAATTAGTTCTCCACTACTTTCTAAATAATCTTCATCATTATAAAACCATTCCCCTGCCAATATCCCATAATTGTGGGATATTGTTTTATTTGTATCTGCTACAATTGGATAAGTTACTCCTTTTATTCCCCCTTTGTTTTTAGATAACTGGAGCCAACCGTAATGAGAATATTCTGTATCTGTAGATACAGCAATAACTTGGACATTTCTCTTTTGAAATTCAGTTAATTCTTCCTGAAAAGCATGAAGTTCAGTAGGACAAATAAAAGTAAAATCCTTTGGATAAAAAAATAATAATACATACTTTTCATCTTTAAATTTTTCAATTGAAAAATCATTAACAATATTTCCACCAGAAATAACAGCATTAGCCCTAAAATTAGGCGCTTTCTTTCCAACTAAAGAGATCATAATAATTCTATTATCACTAATTTCTACTGTTAGTTTTATAATAAAAATTTTGCTACATTCGTGCCTATCTCTGCTGGTGAATTCACCACATGAATACCACATCTTTCTAGAATTTTCATTTTTTCAAATGCTGAATCTTCTTTTCCTCCTACTATTGCTCCTGCATGTCCCATAGTGCGTCCTATAGGGGCAGTTTGTCCTGCTATAAATCCAATCACCGGTTTTTTATTTCCTTTGGCATAGACCCAATGTGCAGCTTCTGCTTCAAGTTCTCCTCCTATTTCACCTATCATTACGATAGCATCTGTCTGATCATCTTCCATAAAAAGCTCTACGACTTCTTTAGTCGTTGTTCCAATGATAGGATCACCTCCAATACCAATTGCAGTTGAAATACCATAACCTGCTTTCACTACTTGATAAGCAGCTTCATACATAAGTGTCCCTGATTTTGATACAATGCCTACACATCCTTGTTTAAAAACAAAACCTGGCATAATACCTACCTTAGCAACTTCTGTTGTAATGATCCCTGGACAATTAGGTCCGATAAGGCGGGTTTTTCTATTTTTTATATATTGCTTTACTTTGATCATATCAGCTATAGGAATACCTTCTGTAATGCAAACCACTATTTTTATACCTGCATTAGAGGCTTCTATAATAGCATCAGAAGCAAAATATGGAGGAACAAAAATAACACTAACGTCAGCCCCTGTAGCCTTAATAGCTTGATGCACATTATTAAAAATCGGTCTATTTAAATGACTTTGGCCTTCTTTTCCAGGAGATACTCCTCCAACTAAAATTGTGCCGTAGCTTATCATTTGTCTGGAGTGAAAGACCCCTTCTTTTCCCGTAAATCCTTGTACGATGACCCTTGAATTTTTATCTAAGAAAATACCCATAATTTTTTTTCTTCCTATATACCACTTTCAAAAGTGGTAAATATAATAGCTGTAGGAGCTTCATACTCTTTTTTTATTTAAATGTAATATTTTATATCATCTATTTTTTCTTACTTTTATTGGGTAATGAAAAGAACTTATCAACCTTCTGTAAGAAAAAAGAGAAATGTCCATGGATTTATGAAACGTATGAAAACTAAAATAGGTAGGAAAGTTTTAGCTAGGAGACGCTCTAAAGGTCGTAAGGAGCTATCTATTAGCCAGGTTAGATACAAACGTTAGATCGAGCCTATATGAATGTATGAGTCTTTACCATAAAAGTAATTATGAAAATATCTTATGACTGGCTAATTCAGTATCTGGATTCAGAGATATCACATAAAGACATTTGTGAGATATTAACAGAGAGTGGACTTGAAGTAGAAAGCTGTCAAGAAATAAATAATCTAATTATAGAGCGGGTAGTATTAGGAGAGATACTTGACTTTCAAGCACATCCTTACTCTGTTAATTTTAATATTCTACAGGTAGATATTGGAAAAGATCATATATTACAAATAATTTGTGGAGATACAAATATTTCTAAAGGAAAAAAAGTAATTATAGCACCAATTGGTGCAGATATATTTTTAGATAATACTGGAAAAAAAAAACAATTAGAAATAATAAACATTCATGGGATATTTTCATATGGATTTATATGTTCCTATAAAAATATAGGATTGCAAGATAATAATATTCTTTATATTTACAATGGGAAATTACCTGGAACACCTGCCAAAGATTTTTTTAAAATTAGAAAAGACTATTGTATTGAGATAGAAATAACTCCTAATAGAGTAGATACTATGAGTCACTGGGGAATAGCAAGGGAACTCTATGCAATCTTAAAAAGACGAAGATATGCAGCTTTACTTCATAAACCATCTGTAGAAAACTTCCAATCAAAAAATTTAAAGAATTTCCTGATTTCTATCAATGAAACTGATAAATGTAAACGATATAGCGGATGTATTATTTCAGGTGTTAAAATAGCTACTTCTCCAATTTGGATACAACATCGTTTACGATCAATTGGATTACATCCTAATAATAATGTTATCGATATTATTAATTTTGTCATGCATGAATTTGGACACCCCTTAAATGTCTTCGATGTTGAAGATATCGATGGAAAAGAAATTCACATAAAAACCCTACAGGAAAATAATAGAAACGCAAAACTTATTCTAAAGAACAAAGATTTAATTATCTGCGATGCAAAAAAAACTATTGGATTAGCTGGAATCTTTGAGTCAAAGATTAAGGGAACAACAAAGGATATATTTGTTGAGAGTGCTTATTTTGAACCTGTAAATATAAGAAAAAGTATAAAAAAACACGATATAAACACCTATTCTTCCTTTCTATTTCAAAGAGGGGTAGATCCTGAACAAATAGTTTATGTTTTAAAAAGGGCCGCGGCCCTAATTAAGGAAATTGCTGGAGGAGAAATTTATGCAACTACTGATATTTATCCTAGACACATACCACATTTTAAAACCATTTTACGATATAAACAAATACATTTTTTACTTGGTAAAGAGATCTCTAAACAGTCAATAAAAAAAATTCTTTTCTTATTAGAAATCGATATATTAATAGAAAATAAGCACTCACTTAATGTTTCTGTCCCTTCTTATAGAGTAGATGTCTATAGAGAGATAGATTTAATAGAGGATATTTTACGTATTTATGGATACAACCATATTAAAATACCTAAAACTTTCTATTATTCTACAAATATAGAAAAAAAAAATACTTTTCAATATTTTGAAAATAATACTTCTACCTTATTGAATGCGCAAGGGTTTTATGAAGTAGTGAATCTTTCACTAACTAAATATGAGTATTCTAAGTTTTTAGAACCCACAGCATTATCCACAATTAAATTACTTAATCCACTAAGTAAAGAAATCGAAGTTTTGCGAGAAAGTTTATTATTCGGACTTTTGGAAAGAATTTCTTATAACATAAAGAGAAAGAATTTAAAATTAAAGTTTTTTGAATGGGGGAAAACCTATGAAAAAATAGAAAAAAAATATAATGAAAAATATTATTTAGGATTAATGATTAGTGGAAAAGAACATAAAGATCATTGGTTATATACAACTGGCATATTTTCTTTTTTCTATCTTAAAGGTGTTATAGAAGGCATTTTAACCAAATATGGAATAAGAAATATTCAGCAGAAAATTAAGGAAGACATTTTATTGGAACATGCGCTTTGGCTCTATCATAAAGATGATACTATTCTAAGAATGGGACGCATAAAAAATAAAGTAATAGAATATTTTGATATAAAACAAGATGTTTTTTATGCAGAAATATACTGTACAATTGTTTTTAAAATTATACAAGATTATTCTATACGATTTGAACCAATCTCTCAATTACCAGGAGCTCGTAGAGATTTAGCTATATTACTTGATAAGCGTATTTCTTTTGAAGAGCTTTATCAAAAAATTAAATCTACAAGAGAAGAAATTATTAAAGATATTCAGCTTTTTGATGTGTATGAGAGTAATAATTTGCAGAGAGAGACAAAATCATACGCATTAAGTTTCTATCTAGAAGATAAAAATAAAAACTTGACAGAGGCGGAAATAGTAAAGACTATTGAAAATCTGCAAAAGACGCTTAGTAAAAGTCTAGGGATAAATTTACGAAAATGATACTTTATCTATATGTTTTTTTCACTTCTATTGCAATATCAGGATTCTGGTATTTTATTCTTTTTATTGGATTATCATGGGAACAGCAGAAATATACGGAAAACTATTTAAAGTAAAATTAACTGAAAAAATAAGAAAAAAAAGTAGTTAAAATTATTTATAATACTTAAATCATGCAATCCAGACCACAAAATTTGTCTGAACAAGAAATTATACGTAGAATTAAATTAAATAAAATAAAAGAAATAGGGATAGAAAGTTATCCAGCAGCTTCATATCATATTAGTTCCTGCGTAAAAAAACTTGTTGAAAATTATAAAGAATATGCAATAGCTAATATTGCTGGCCGTATTATGCGTATTCGTATTATGGGTAATGCCTCTTTTTCAGTACTACAAGATCATAGTAGCTTTATACAACTTTATGTTCGTAGTGAAAAGATTTCTAACTATAACATAGTTAAAAAGTTATTAGATATAGGAGATATTATAGGGGTAAAAGGATTTATATTTAAAACTTCAATAGGAGAAATTTCTATGCATGTAAAAAATATTGTGATTTTGAGTAAATCACTACGACCACTACCCCAAGTAAAAAGTGATAGACAAGGTAAGATTTATGATGTATTTTCAGATATAGATTTACGTCACCGTCTACGGTATGTAGATCTTATTGTGAACGAATCAGTAAAAACTGTTTTTTGTTTGCGAAGTAGAATTATAGAAACTATTAGAGAGTTTTTAAATAAACTTCATTGTCTTGAAGTAGAAACTCCTATCCTACAAAATATTTCAGGAGGAGCTAGTGCTCTTCCATTTATAACCTTTCATAAGTCATTAAACATTCCACTATATTTACGTATAGCCAATGAACTCTATTTAAAAAGGGTTATAGTAGGAGGGTTTGAAGGTATATATGAGTTTGCAAGAGATTTTAGGAATGAAGGAATTGACAGAACTCATAATCCTGAGTTTACTATACTTGAGCTTTATGTAGCTTATAAAGATTATTACTGGATGATGGATATTATGGAAAAATTGTTAAAAACAATTTGTATGAAAATATACAATAATACAGAAATTAAAATAGGAAATAAAACAATATCTTTCACGCAGACCTTCCCTAGAATACCTATTGATAAATCTATCGAAGCTTATACAGGAATTAACATAAGTGGAATGGATGAAGATTCTTTAAGAAAGGTATGCAAAAATTTGCATCTAAAAGATGATAAAACCATGGGAAAAGGCAAGCTTATAGATAATCTTTTTAGTGATAAGTGTGAAAACAAATATATACAACCTACATTTATCATAGATCATCCTATTGAAATGAGCCCACTAACGAAAAAACATAGAAAAAAAAGGGGACTAACGGAACGTTTTGAATTTTTTATAAACGGCAATGAAATTGCCAATTCATACTCAGAGCTCAACGACCCAATAGAGCAACTAAAACGATTTAAAGAGCAACTGCAATTAGCAGAGAACGGAGATGATGAAGCAATGTTTATTGACTATGATTTTATACGTGCTTTGGAATTTGGAATGCCGCCAAATGCAGGCATCGGGATTGGTATAGATAGATTGGTAATGTTTCTAACAAAAACAACTTCAATACAAGAAATATTGCTATTTCCGCAAAGTAAAACTAAGGCTTAATAATAATACTGTATTATCCAATTATATTAATACTATTATCCTATTTCTAAAACCTACCAAAACAACAACAACCATTCTAACCAGAAACCTTTAAAATGAAACCATGGGAAATCACAAACAGCTACATATCTAAAACTCTGTTGAATAGGATGGCCACGAGGAAACCTTTTATTTTATTCTTGCTATATCATCCCACTGTTCACATCTGCTACCATCATAATCTTTCACTGGAGAATCTAACAGAACATTTACTCCCGATCTTTAAGGTATCTGACATTGCATCTAGCAAACGATAAGGTAATATAAATTTAAAGATCCAGCAATTACACCACCTCCAGCTATTAAACTATCACCTTTTAGTCAATGATAAACAAAGCATGATATTATGCTTCTAAGATTCAGTGCTTCAGATATTGTTTTCATAGAAATTGCGTACAACGTTCAAAGTTGGTATTTCCAAAGAAATTAGTATGAGACCCGGTGCGCTATTATCAAAATATCTGAAGAAATAAAGCCAATATTTGAGTATATCTTTCTTTAGAATCTACACTACTATTATAGAACGTATTTCTGCTGTATCTATTTGATATAACAGTGGTTGAAAGGGATGGGACAATGATTTCTATTTAGATTTTTTGCAATCCTCCAAAACCTGCACCTATAATTATTTTCTAGTACATCCACTTATAAAGAGAAATATATGATAAAGCTATCATGATAATCAAGATAATAGCTTTATCATATAAATGATGATTACATCATTCCTCCCATTCCACTATTATTACTTGGAATTGTAGGTGAAGTAGGTTCTTCTTTTTTAATTTCAGAAACTACACATTCAGTAGTAAGTAGCATTCCAGCGACAGATGCTGCATTTTCTAGTGCTACTCTAGTAACTTTAGTTGGATCTATGATACCGGCTGAAATCATATTTTTGTATTCACCTTCTTTAGCATCATATCCATAATCATATTTTCCTTCTGCTACTTTAGCAACAATTACAGAGCCTTCTTCACCAGAATTTGCTACAATTTGTCGTAGAGGTTCCTCTAAAGATCTACGCACAATTTGAATTCCTGTGTTTTGATCTGAATTATCTCCACTTAAGCCTTGTAATGCCCTTATACTCCTCACTAAAGCAACCCCTCCACCAGATACTATACCTTCTTCTACTGCAGCACGAGTAGCATGCAATGCATCATCTACACGATCTTTCTTCTCTTTCATTTCTACTTCGGAAGCTGCACCTACGTACAATACTGCCACTCCACCTGCTAACTTAGCAAGACGTTCTTGTAGCTTTTCTTTATCGTAATCAGAAGTAGTATTATCTATTTGAGATTTTATTTGATTAACGCGTGTTTGTATGTACTTTTTGTCTCCAAATCCATTTACTATAGTAGTATTATCTTTATCAATGCTAACTCTTTCAGCTTTTCCTAGCATTTGAATAGTGGCATCTTCCAATTTTGTTCCAGTTTCTTCAGATATTACAGTTCCTCCTGTCAAAATAGCAATATCTTCTAACATTGCCTTTCTTCTATCTCCAAAACCTGGAGCTTTTACAGCAGCCACTTTTAATGATCCTCTTATCTTGTTAACGACCAAAGTAGCTAATGCCTCCCCATCAACTTCCTCAGAAATTATTAGTAATGGTTTACTAGATTGGGCCACTGGTTCAAGTAGTGGTAGTAAATCTTTCATAACAGAAATCTTTTTCTCACATAACAAAATATAAGGATTATCTAGCTCAGCGATCATTTTATCAGTATTAGTTACAAAGTAAGGAGATTGAAAGCCTCTATCAAACTGCATTCCCTCTACTACATCAACATAAGTTTCGGTACTTTTTGCTTCTTCCACTGTAATAACCCCTTCTTTACCCACTTTTCCAAAAGCCTCTGCAATCAACTTTCCAGTTACCTTATCATTGTTAGCTGATATAGAAGCTACCTGTTCTATCTTTTTACTTCCTACTTCTACTTCCTGAGATTGTTTTTTAAGATCAGAAACAACAATTTCTACAGCTTTCTCTATCCCTCTCTTAAGATCCATTGGGTTAGCTCCAGCAGCTACATTTTTAAGACCCTCTCTTACAATAGCTTGTGCTAAAACAGTAGCAGTAGTTGTTCCATCTCCAGCTACGTCATTAGTTTTAGAAGCTACTTCTTTTACCATCTGTGCACCTAGATTTTCTATAGAATCCTCAAGATCAATTTCTTTCGCTACCGATACTCCATCTTTAGTAACATGGGGAGCACCGAAAGATTTCTGAAGAACTACATTCCTCCCTTTTGGCCCCAGTGTAATTCTTACTGCGTTTGCTAGTGCGTCTACACCTTTTTTTAGCTTATCTCTTGCTTCTATATCAAACTTAATATCCTTTGCCATATTTTTATTGGATGATTGCTAAAATATCAGATTCTCGCATTATCATATATTCTTCTCCTTCATGTTTCATTTCTGTACCTGAATATTTGCCATACAATACTTTGTCACCTGTTTTTACAGTCATTGGTTCATTTTTTTTTCCAATACCTACTGCTACTACTTTTCCTTGTTGAGGCTTTTCTTTAGCTGTATCAGGAATAATTATTCCTGAAGAAGTCTTACTTTCCGCCATATCAGGCTTTATTAAAACCCTATCTGCTAATGGTTTAATTTTTACGTTGATCATAATATGATTATGAACATAATATAATAAAATGCCATTCTTTTTTATAAGAAAAAATGTATTTATCAACATGATAAATTTGTCATAATGGCTAACTACGTTAGAGTCCATACTGTTTTATTTTTCTATAAAGAGTACGCTCCGAAATACCTAGTTCACTAGCAGCTATCTTGCGTTTTCCATTATTTCTATTTAGAACTTTACGGATACACTTTATTTCTTTTTCTTGTAAAGATTCATGGGTGAAAATTTTTGTTTCTGAAACGTTCAAATCATGAGAAGGAAAATGATAAAGTGTATCACCTTTTCTATCTATAGAAGCTTTTTTACCAGGAATATGCATTAGCTCCATGATCAATGATTTTATATCGTTGAGATCCTTACGCAAATCAAACAATATTTTATATAGTAAATCACATTCAGTTCTGAAATCATTTTTCAGAACTGAGTCTGCTGTAAAAGGGTAGAGAGAAGGAAGAGATTCTTTAATTCTACTAAGTGTTATTTCACGTTGTTTTTCTACAACAGAGAGTTGCTCTGCAAGATTACGCAATTGTCGTATATTACCAGGCCAATGATAATTTTCTATATATGACATTGCTTTTTGACATAATTTTATCGGAGGCATATTATATTTTTCAGCGAAATATTGAGAAAATTTTCTAAATAACAATCCAATATCACTCTTTCTAGCACGTAAAGAAGGAATGTCTATTTGTACAGTATTGAGTCTATAATAAAGATCTTTACGAAAGAGGTTCTTTTGAATAGACTCAAGCATATTTGAGTTAGTAGCTGCAACAATTCTGACGTCTGTCTTTTGTATTTGTGAACTTCCTACTTTAAAAAATTCACCAGATTCAAGAACACGTAAAAGTCTAACTTGAGTTGTTAAAGGCAATTCTCCTACTTCATCTAAGAAAATCGTTCCTTTATTTGCTACTTCAAAATAACCTTTACGATCTCCAGTAGCTCCGGTAAATGCCCCCTTTTCATGACCAAATAACTCGCTATCAATTGTTCCCTCTGGGATTGCCCCACAATTTACAGCGATATAAGAGTAATGTTTTCTTGGAGATAAATGATGAATTATTTTAGGAATGTACTCCTTTCCTACCCCACTTTCACCGATAACTAATACTGTAATCTCAGTAGGAGCTACCTGCATAGCTCTCTCTAGAGCACTATTCAAACTTACATCATTACCGATGATTCTAAAACGTTGTTTAATATTTTGAATGTGTTCCATAAGAAATTTTAAACAATTTCAAGACCCTGACCAAGAAGTGTAGCTGAAGTACATGTTTTTACACGTACTTTTACAAAATCTCCCTTCCTATAAGAATCTTTAGGAAAAACAACTACTGCATTTTGAGAATTTCTTCCATACCAATACATTTTACTTTTTCTAGATTCTCCTTCAATTAGAACTTCTTGAATTTTACCTCTTTGAGCCTGCAAACATTCATAAGAATGTTTTTTTTGCAAAAAAAGAATCTCTTGTAATCTTCTTTTTTTAATTTCTTCAGGTACATCATCAAATAGGCTTTTTTCAGCCTTTGTACCAGTTCTTAGAGAGTATATAAACATATAACCAAAATCATAACGAACATACTCCATTAAGTTTAGAGTTTGTCTATGATCTTCTTCAAACTCTCCAGAAAAACCTGCAATTATATCATGAGAAATGGCACAATCAGTAATTATTTTACGTATTTTTCTTATCAAAGAGACATATTTTTCACTAGTATATCTACGATTCATTAGCTCTAATACCCTAGTACTACCTGATTGTAATGGTAAATGGATATATTTACATATATTAGGATAATGTGAAATAATTTTTAAGACGTTTTCTGTTATATCATAAGGGTTAGATGTAGAGAAACGAATTCGCATTTTAGGAACAGAACGAGCTACTAATTCAAGTAAATCTGCAAAACTTAAATAAGTTGCCTTTTGAAGCGGAGACGCCTTTGAAAAATCTTTTTTCATTCCCCCTCCATACCAAAAATATGAGTCTACATTTTGTCCTAACAAATTAACCTCCTTATATCCTTGGCTCCATAATTTTTGGCATTCTTTAATAATAGAAGCAGGATCTCTGCTACGCTCTCTACCTCGGGTAAAAGGAACAACACAGAAACTACACATATTATCACATCCTCTTGTAATGCTTACAAACGCTGTAATTCCATTGTCTCCAAGTCGGATTGGATTAACATCAGCATAATTCTCTTCCTTTGAAAAGAGAACATTAATAGAACTTTTCCCATCTTCTACTCTGCTTATTAGCATTGGTAGAGCCCGATAAGAATCAGGCCCCACTACTAAATCTACAATTTTTTCTTCTTCCAGCCATCTCTTTTTAAGTCGCTCTGCCATGCATCCTAAAAGTCCTATAATGATAGAAGGCTTCTTTTTTTTTATGTATTGAAATTCTATCAAACGCCTACGAATATTACTCTCAGCTTTTTCACGAATAGAACAAGTATTTAATAAAATTAAATCAGCATCATATATTTTAGAAAACGTAAAAAATCCTTCTTCAGCTAATAAAGAAGAAATAATTTCACTATCAGATAAGTTCATTTGACAACCATAATTTTCTATATATAATTTTCGTTCATTTTTAATAAAAAAAATCATATACACAAATATATACATCATATATGACATTACTTAGAAACCTATGACATTCATGTCACAATATTCTGTTATAATAGTGAAGATATCAAGTTTTGGATTATTTTTAGTGTCTAGAACGGGATTCGAACCCGTAAAGACAGAATTTTAAGTCCTGCGTGTCTACCATTTCACCATCTAGACCTTCTATTTAGGAGCGAGAAACGGGATTCGAACCCGCAACCCTTACCATGGCAAGGTAATGCTCAAACCAACTAAGCTATTCTCGCATATAATCTAATATTTCTTTCGCTATTTTTAGCACGGAAGGAGGCATATTAGCTATTTTTGCTACATGGAGCCCTAAACTATGCTTACTTTCTCCAGGAATTAACTTGCGCAAAAAAATCACATTACCATCTATTTCCCGTACAGAAACATTAAAATTTTTTATTCTTTTAAAGATATTTGACATTTTATGTAGTTCATGATAATGAGTTGCAAAGAGAGTTTTTGGTCTTTTTGGATGCTCATGGAGATATTCAACGACAGCCCATGCAATTGATGCTCCATCATAAGTACTTGTTCCCCTACCTATTTCATCTAATATTATAAGACTTCTCTTTGACATATTATTAAGAATACTCGCCGTTTCATTCATCTCGACCATAAAGGTCGACTCACCTAACGAAATATTATCAGAAGCGCCAACCCTACTAAAGATTTTATCAATATATCCTATATAAACATATTGAGCAGGTACATAGCTCCCAAAATGTGCCATTAATACAATTAGAGCCGTCTGCCTTAAAACAGCAGATTTTCCTGCCATATTAGGCCCAGTAATAATAAGAATTTGGGATTCTACATTATCTATAAATAAATCATTAGCAACATAATTTGTGCCAAAAGGTAGACTTTTTTCAATGACTGGGTGACGACCTTTTTTAATATATAAATTCATGCTATTATTAATAATAGGTCGTACGTATTCATTATTCTTTGCGTTATTTGCAAAAGCAAATAATACATCTAAATGTGCAATAAGCTTAGATACTTTTTGCAAATCTATAAAATATTTTCCTACAGAAAATACTAAGTTCTTAAATAAATCTTTTTCAAGAGAAAGAATTTTCTCTTCAGCTCCTAAAATTTTAATTTCAAGAGATTTAAGCTCTTCAGTAATATATCTTTCAGAATTTACTAAGGTTTGTTTACGCATCCAATTTTCTGGAACTTTATTTTTATAAATATTACGAATTTCTATATAATACCCAAAAACATTATTAAATGAAATTTTCAAAGGAATACCTGTGCTTTTTCTTTCATGAAGGCAAATACGTTCTAAATCTTTCTTTAACGAAGAAACCAAAGCACGTAATTCATCAAGTTCTTTAGATACTCCGCTAGCAATTACGTTTCCTTTGCCAAGTTGATGAGCAGGATCGGAATGTAAAATTCTACGTATTGTATCATACAATGGATTTAAATAAGGAAATTTATTGGAGTATAAATTTAATTTGTCTTCATTAGAAGAAGACAATAACTTCTTAATATTTTCCATTACCACAAGAGAATGAGAGAGATTCATCAACTCTCTTGGAGTAATACTCTCAATAATTACTTTAGAGGTTAAACGCTCTATATCACCTAACGATTTAAAAAATTTAGTGAGCTTCATATCAATATTACTTCTTAATAGAGCCTCAACTAAGTTATAACGAGCATATATAGTAGAAAGATTTTTAATAGGCATAATAATCCAACGTTTTAATAGTCTCGACCCCATAAAAGTTAAAGTACTATCTAAAATCTCTAAAAGAGAGCGTCCATTAAGATGATTAGACTCTAAGATTTCAAGACTTTTGATAGTAAAATCATCCATCCAAACATATTTATCAGGGTCAATTCTACGTAAAGACGAAATATGTCTAATTTTAGAATTATGAGTGTGATCTAGATAATTAAATATTGCACCTGCAGCTATAATTGCATACTTAAGATTTTCTACTCCAAACCCTTTAAGAGAAGATGTTTGAAAATGTCTAGTTAATTTTTCATAAGCGCTTTCGTATTGAAATACCCAATCATCCATTGCAAAAGAAAAAAAGTTGTTCTCTAGTAATTCTTCAAATTTATCTTTCTTTTTCTTTTGATAAATTATTTCACTTGGAGAAATTTTTTTTATAAGTTGTTTAACATAGGAATTTTTTTCCTCAGCAACTAAGAATTCTCCAGTGGAAATATCTAGAAAGGCTACTCCTGATTTTTCTTTT
Organism: Candidatus Uzinura diaspidicola str. ASNER; assembly: GCA_000331975.1. Classification (GTDB taxonomy): domain Bacteria; phylum Bacteroidota; class Bacteroidia; order Flavobacteriales; family Blattabacteriaceae; genus Uzinura; species Uzinura diaspidicola. The sequence goes on along the minus strand of CP003263.1, from coordinate 192,321 downwards.
TCAAAATGAAGTGCAGCTAAAAAATTATTTGATTTTGCTTGCAATATTTGATCATCCAATGTTAATCCGGGAGTGACTAAATGTGTAATTCCTCTTTTTACAATACCCTTTGTTTTTTTAGGATCTTCCAGTTGATCACAAATAGCTACACGATAACCTGCTTGTACAAGTTTAGGTAAAAAATTATTAAGTGCATGATGAGGAAATCCTGCTAATTTTATATCTGAACGATTGGTTAATACTATATTTAAAGATTCTGAACATTTAATAGCATCATCTTCAAACGTTTCATAAAAATCACCTACTCTAAACAATAATAATGCCTCAGGATAGCGTGATTTTATTTGATGATATTGCGCCATCAAGGGTGTTAATTTCACTTTTGAAAGTATTTTTTAAATTTATTATCTATAATATTTTCATCAATTTCTAGTATTCCTTGGAAATTTTTTATATAGAATAAAAAATCATTAAAAATTTTCTCACACATATTTCTTAATCCTCTTGCACCTAATCCAGTGATTAGCGTTTTTTCTACTATTTTACGAATGGCCTTATCTGTAACTTTTAAATGTACATCGTCCATTGCAAATAGTTTTTTATATTGTTTTATTAGCGCATTTTTTGGTTCTATCATTATTCTATATAGTGCATTTACATCAAGAGAATTTAGATGGGTTATGATAGGTAACCTACCAATAAGCTCTGGAATAAGCCCAAAGTATCGCAAATCTGCTGGTGTTGTATACTGTAAGTAATCAGTAGTATGGGAGTGGCAGTATTGGGGTTGTATACAATTTTTATAACCTATTGATGAGAATCTATTATTTAGACGCTTTTTAATAATATTTTCCAAGCCGTTGAAAGCACCTCCTGCAATAAATAAAATATTGTGCGTATCTATAGAAATCATTTTTTTATCTGGATGTTTCCGGCCGCCTTCTGGTGGAACATTTACTACAGATCCTTCAATAATTTTTAGTAGTGCTTGTTGTACTCCTTCACCGGAAACATCTCTAGTAATAGATGGATGATCACTTTTACGAGAAATTTTATCAATCTCATCAATAAATACAATCCCTTTCTCAGCTTTAGCTACGTCATAATCAGCTGCTAGAAGTAAACGTGTTAAAATACTTTCTACATCTTCTCCTACATAACCTGCTTCAGTTAATATTGTAGCATCTACTATAGTAAATGGTACATTTAAAAACCTAGAAATACTCCATCCCAAAAGAGTTTTTCCTGTGCCTGTCTCTCCTAGAAGAAGAATATTTGATTTGTCTATCTCTAAAGATGCAGACAATCTTTTATAATGATTGTGGACCGCAACTGATAAAACTTTTTTAGCTTCTTCTTGTCCAATCACATACCTATCTATAAAAGATTTAAGCTCTTTAGGACTTTTAGTATGATGAAAAATTCCATATTTTTTTGTTTGAGAGTCTTCTTCATGAATCATTTTATAAGCTTGTTCAATGCAATAAGCACAGATATGACCTTCTAAACCAGATAACAATAAACCTGCTTCATTTTTACCCCGTGTGCAAAATATACACTTTACATCTATTACCACAAATAAAATTAAAAATCTTTTTTTTTAGAAGTTGGAACAAGAACATCATCAATCATTCCGTAATCTTTAGCTTCACCTGAAGTCATCCAATAGTCTCTATCAGAGTCTTCTTCTACTTTAGAAAAATTTTGACCAGAATGATGAACTATTATCTCGTAAAGCTCTCTTTTTAGCTTTCCAATCTCTCTTGCTGTAATTTCAATATCAGATGCTTGACCACTAGTTCCCCCTAATGGCTGATGAATCATTACTCTAGAATGTTTTAATGCTGAACGTTTTCCTTTTTTACCGGCACATAATAAAATGGCAGCCATGGAGGCTGCCATTCCGGTACAAATAGTAGCTACATCTGGCTTTAATATCTGCATTGTATCGTAAATGCCTAATCCTGCATAAACACTACCCCCAGTTGAATTTATGTAAATTTGTATGTCTTTGAATGAATCAAGCGATTGTAAAAATAAAAGCTGGGCCTGAATAATATTAGCTACTTGATCATCAATAGTAGTACCAAGAAATATAATTCGATCCATCATCAAGCGAGAAAAAACATCCATTTGTGCTACATTAAATTTACGTTCTTCAACAATATAAGGCGTCATAGAGGTGATATATTGGTCAATCAATACACTATTGATGTTACGATCTTTTATTGCGTATTTTCTGAATTCCTCTTTCATTTTGTATAATCTGGTATGTAGATCATTACAGATATCCTGTTTATTTAAGATAAATTATCCAGATAGAAGATTTACTTCTATCATCTAAAATTTTTCTAAGGGATTTTTTGTAATGAGTTCATATTTAAACAAATATATAAAATATTCCTAAAAATAATTAAATTTGTACTACTTATGGTATTTTGGAACCAGTCCATTAATTATGGATTAGCTATTACTTTCCCTACTTTTATTTGGTAGGTAAAAAAATTACAGAACTAATGAAGGGATTAGGAATAGGATTAAAAGAGTTTAAAAAATCAACGAAGGATGATGATGAGAAAAAAAAACTAAAGACTAAAGCGAATAGGTTTTTTAAGGTAGAAAGTAAAATTTTATTTTTATTTTTTCTTAAAAAGAGAGAATCTCCCTTGCTAATATTCTCATGAATAATATTCTCGGAAATTAAGTCTTCAACAAATTTTTGTAAAGCTCTTTTTAAAGGACGAGCTCCATGATTTTTATCATACCCTTTATCGGCAATAAAGGTTTTAGCATCTTTTGAAAGATGTAAAGTATAACCTAATTCAAACATTCTGTTGATTATTTTATTTAATTCTAAATCAAGAATCATACAGATATCTCTACGTTTCAGTGAATTAAAAATGATAATATCATCAATTCTGTTAATAAATTCAGGAGAAAAGACTTCTTTTAATTTGGTTTTTATAGAATTATTAAGATAATGATCTGTATAATTCTTTTCATAAGAAGTTTCATATCCTACCCCTTTACCAAATTCTGTAAATTCACGTGTACCTATATTAGAAGTAAAAATTATAATAGTGTTCCTAAAATCAATTTTTTTTCCGTAAGAATCTGTTATATTTCCATCATCCATCACCTGCAACAAAAGATTAAATATGTCTGAATGAGCCTTTTCAAGCTCATCTAAAAGAATCACTGAATAAGGCTTACGACGCACTGCTTCAGTAAGTTGCCCACCTTCTTCATAACCAACATATCCCGGTGGAGCACCAATTAATCTAGAAACAGAATTTTTCTCCATGTACTCACTCATATCAATTCGTATTAAAGCATCTTCACTATCAAAAAATTCTTGAGCAATAATTTTTGCTAATTGAGTTTTTCCTACACCTGTTTGCCCCAAAAAGATAAAAATTCCAATAGGACGAGCAGGATCTTTTAATCCTGCTCTATTTCTTTGTATTGCCCTAATAGTTTTTTCTACAGCTTCATCTTGTCCAATAATTCGTTTCTTTATAAGCTCAGACATATTAATAAGTTTTTTTATTTCTGATTTTACTAGTCTTCCTATAGGAATCCCAGTCATCATAGATACTACTTGAGCAACATTCTTTTCATTAACCATTTCACTATTATCTTTAGAGGTTTTTTCCCAGTTTCTCTTTGCTTTTATTAGTTCTTTTTCTATTTTTTTTTCCTTTTTCATTAGTTGTACTGCCTCTTCGTAATTGTTATTTTTAATCATTTTATATTTTTTATCTCTAAAACATTTTATTTTTTTTTCTAATATGGTAATATCGTTATAAATCTTAATATTTATCATATTAACAATTGTACCTGCCTCGTCCAAGGCGTCTATTGCTTTATCAGGAAAATACCTATCTGAAATGTATCGTTTAGTTAGGTTTACACATGCTTCAATAGCTTTGTCTGTATATAAAACATTATGGTGATTTTCATATTGAGTCTTAATCTTATTAAGAATTACTATAGTTTCTTCTGAAGAAGTAGGGTCTATAATAATGTTTTGAAATCTACGAGATAAAGCCCCATCCCGCTCTATATATTCTCTATATTCATCTAAAGTGGTAGCTCCTATGCATTGTAACTCGCCTTTAGCTAGAGCAGGTTTAAAAATATTAGAGGCATCTAATGATCCTTGTGCTCCACCTGCTCCTATTATCGTATGTATCTCGTCAATAAATAGTATTATATCTTTATTATTCAATAATTCATTCATACATGCTTTAATTCGTTCTTCGAACTGTCCTCTGAATTTTGTTCCAGCTACTAAACTAGGAAGGTCTAGCATAAATATCTTTCTTTGATAAAGCAACCGAGAAACCTTCCCTTTCACAATTCTATATGCTAGACCTTCAGCAATAGCAGTTTTTCCTACACCTGGTTCTCCAATAAGCAAAGGATTATTTTTTTTCATTCTGCTTAATATTTGACATATTCGTTCTACCTCTTTTTCACGACCTACAACTTGATCAATTTTTCCTTGTAAAGCCATCAATGTAAGATCTCTACAAAAGTTATCTAATACTGGCGTACTTATAATTTTATTTTTATAGTCTAAAAAATCACTTTGTCTGAAAGATTCTGTTATTTTTGGGTTTTGGTAGTAATTTTGTATATTAACTTTTTGCATGAATTTGTCATAGTTAATTTCTAACCTACTAAGAATCTTAGTAACAGGATCATTTTCATCTCTAAGTATACTTAATAATAAGTGAGCAGTGTTGATAACTCTAAACTTAAAAATCTTTGCTTCTAAAAAAGTTGTATTTAAAATACGTTCTACTTGTTGAGTCATTTCAATTCTACATATTTTATTTTCCAAATTTAAATGACGGAAATTATCTTTTATATCTATTTTTTTTTTAACTTGTTGCAAGTCAACTTGCAACAAATAAAAAATTTCTATTGCTTTTCCCTCTCCCATCCGATAGATTCCTAATATAAGGTGTTCCGTACTCATTTCACCATGTCCCAGTAAAAAAGCTTCTTTATTACTATATCCCAAAACCTCTTTGAGCGTTAATGAAAAATTCTTTCTCATTCTCATAAACATAAATAATACTCCAATTTTATGACTTAGAAAGTGTAAAAAGTATAGGTATTAATTTTTGTCTATATACATTTTGTTGTATATCCCTCATTAAAATATAGACTTCCAGAAAAGTAACCCAAACTATCACGCAAAGCGCAAATAATATTAACCATTAACTTAACGACAAAACCTCATTAATTTTCTCAGCGGCCTGTTTTAAAGTTACAACAGTAATTACTTTTAAACCTATTTCATCCAGAATTTTTTTAGCTTTCTTATAATTAGTTCCATGTAAACGAACTATTAATGGGACATGTAAATTTAGTCCGCCTTGATAAGCTAGTAAAATTCCTTCTGCTACAAGATCACAACGAACAATTCCTCCAAAAATATTAATAAATATCGCTGAAACATTTTCATCTTTAATAAGGAGTCTTATAGCTTTTTCTACACGTTTTGAATCAGCCGTACCTCCAATGTCTAGAAAATTAGCAGGGTTACCTCCTGAAAACTTAATAATATCCATTGTTGCCATTGCCAAACCTGCACCATTTACCATACATCCAACATTTCCATAAAGTTTAACGAAATTCAATCCTGAATCATTAGCGACAACTTCTAATGGATCTTCTTCTAGATTGTGCAGATATGAATAATTCATGTGTCTATAAAATGCATTAGCATCTAAAGCTACTTTAGCATCAACAGCCATGATTTTATTATTAGAAGTCTTTAACAATGGATTAATTTCAACTAAAGAAGCATCTGAATATTTATAAGCCTTATAAAGAGAAGTTATAAAGTCTTTAAATTGTTTACTTTCTAAAGCTAAATTAAAGGCAATTTTTCTTATCTGAAATTTTTGTATTCCAAAGAGAGGATCGATTTCTTCGACAAAGATTTTTTCTTGTTCATTTTTTGCTACTTCTTCTATATCTATACCTCCTTTTAAACTATAGATAATGACTGTTTTTCCTTTTGAACGATCTATTAATATGGAAAGATAATATTCTTTCGGTATTTCATCTTCCTCTCCGAGGAAATAGACGTACTGTTCAATCAGCACCTTACGAACTAAGTTTCCTTTTTTAGAAGTTTGTATAGTTATCAAATAGGTCCCTAAAATTTCAGCAGAGATTTTACTAATCTCTTCTAGTGATTTTGCAATTTTTACCCCTCCTGCTTTACTACGACCCCCTGCATAAATTTGAGCTTTTACTACCCAAATATTTGAAAACGTATTTTTATAAATTTTTTCAGCAGCTATAACAGCTTGTTCAGGTGTTTCTACTACAATTCCAACAGGAGTTCTTATTCTAGAGGAACAGAAAATATTTTTTCCTTGATATTCATATAAATTCATCGTTGTCTAATATAGAAACAATTACTGTTTGATAGTTGGGACCTCCTTTACCATTTGTTCATAAAACGCAGTAAATTTCATCAGCACGCTCACACCTCTATAAGAGAAAGTTTAACTACTAAAATGAAAGATTTTTTCAATGAGAGTTGCTATAATAGGAGTTACTGGGTTGGTTGGAGGGCTAATTCTTAGAGTGTTAGAAGATAGAAAATTTCATATTAAAGAATTATTAGCTGTTTCTTCTGCTCTATCTTTAGGTAAAGAAATATTTTATCAAGATAAAAAACATATTCTTATAGATTTAGAGCAAGCAATTTGTCTCTCTCCTGAAATAGCCTTCTTTACAGCAAAAGAGGAAATATCTAAAAAATGGGCTCCAATATTTGCAACCAGAGGTTCGATTGTTATAGACAATTCTTCTGCTTTCAGAATGATCTCTAAAATAAAACTTATTGTACCTGAGATAAATGCTCATATTCTTTCCAAGAAAGATAAGATTATTGCTAATCCTAATTGTTCAACTATACAGCTAGTAATAATTCTACACACTCTGCATAAAAAATATATAATAAATCGTGTCGTAATTTCTACTTATCAGTCTATTACAGGAACAGGTAAAAAATCAATAGATCAGCTTATAGCTGATAGTCAAGGAATATCTACAGAAAGAATTTATCCACATCCTATTTATCAAAATTCTTTACCTCAATGCGATCTTTTAGATGAAAAAGGATATACCAAAGAAGAACTTAAGCTTATAAAGGAAACTATAAAAATTATGGACGTAGATTCTATGAAAATTACTGCAACCTCAGTCCGTATTCCAGTAATTGGAGGACATTCTGAAAGTGTAAATATTACATTTGAAAAATACTTTAATCTTGAAGACTTAAAGAGCCTTCTAAGTAAAACTTCAGGGATAAGAGTACAGGACGATCTACTAGAGAATCATTATCCAATGCCGATAACTTCTCATGATAAAGATGAAGTTTTTGTAGGTAGACTAAGAAGGGATTTTTCTTATGAAAAGGCAATCAATGCTTGGATTGTAGCAGATAATCTGCGAAAAGGAGCTGCTACAAATGCAGTACAAATAGCAGAATACCTCGTTGAAAATTTTTAGTACTAATAATTTTAAAGTAAAAGAGCTCCGTAAGTTACAAAAAAAAACCTCTTACGCTCTCAACAACATATTATTATAGTGGAAGGACAAAAAGAAATTAAAATGGCACTTAAAAAATATAGGCCTCATGAACTTTTCATTTACAAAATGAATTGTGATTCGCTATCTTTATTTTCTATCGAAAAGAAGTTTCCATTAGTTATAGAAATAAATGGAAGTGTATTTAAAAAGCTTTCTTATGTTGAAGAGAGTGGAGAGGAGAGTGGAGAGGAGAGTGGAGAGGAGAGTGGAGGGGAGAGTGGAGGAATTATAGCTACTTTTCATCGTCATGATCTATCTATCAAAGAACTTCAACTACCTAAAAATCCTATTCTTTTAATTCTAGTTGGTCTAGAAAAGCCGGGCAACTTAGGAGCAATTTTAAGAAGTGCAGAATCTATAGGGACAGATGTTATCATTTTATCAGAAAATAAGACAGATGTTTTTCATACTAACGTAATTAGGTCTAGTTTAGGTACTATTTTTTATCATAAAAAAATCATTTACCAATCAAATGGGCTTAATCTTATTAAGTGGTTTAAAACAAAAAAAATTAATATTTTAGCTACGTGTATTAGAGATAATACCATTACCCTTTATGAAAATAATTTACGGTCAGGCATTGCCATCATTATAGGAAATGAATCGCTAGGATTATCTAATTATTGGACTAATATCTCTGATAGACTATTAAAAATTCCAATGCATGGAAACATAGATTCCTTAAATGTTAGCAATGCAGTGGCTGTTATTCTTTTTGAGCTGTTACGTCAACGAATGGAAAATTCGTAGATATTACAAATATAATACTTTCTTTATTGCTTTAGATACTTGTTTTACATCTGGATACCAATTATTAATAAGATTGGGGGCATAAGGAGCAGGAACATCAGGAACATTTATTTTTTCAATAGGAGCATCTAGATAATCAAAGGCTTGTTTCTGAACAATATAGGAAATCTCTGATGCAATAGAGCAAAATGGCCACGCCTCCTCAAGAACTACCAATCTGTTAGTTTTTTTTACAGATTTTATAATAGTTTCGTGATCAAGAGGTCTAACTGTACGCAAATCAATTACTTCTATTTCTAATCCTTCCTTTTCTAAATTTTCAGCCGTTGATAACGCTACTTTCATTATTTTTCCAAAGGAAACCAAGGTTGCATCTTTTCCTTCTTTTTTCACATTAGCTTCGCCAAGAGGCAAGTTATATTCATTTATAGGGATCATCATTCTATCACCATACATTTGCTCTGATTCCATAAATATTACAGGAGTATTATCTAGAATAGCTGATTTTAATAGACCTTTGGCATCAAAGGGATCTGAAGGAATTACTACTTTTAAACCAGGACAATTAGCATACCAACTTTCAAAGGCTTGAGAATGAGTTGCTCCTAATTGACCGGCCGAGCCGGTTGGCCCTCTAAATACTATAGGGATATTCCATTGACCCCCACTCATCTGACGTATTTTTGCAGCATTATTAATAATTTGGTCTATTGCTACTAAAGAAAAGTTAAAGGTCATATATTCTATAATAGGTCGACATCCGTTCATAGCAGATCCAATGCCAAGACCCGAAAACCCAAGCTCTGAAATTGGGGTGTCAATAATTCTTTTATCACCAAATTCAGCCAACATTCCTTTGGAAGCTTTATAAGCTCCATTATATTCAGCCACTTCTTCTCCCATTAAATATATCCCTTTATCTTTTCTCATTTCTTCGCTCATTGCTTCAATAATAGCTTGGCGAAAGGTTATTTCTTTCATGTTTTAGTATATTTTTTAAAACTAAATTAGTAAATAAAAAATTTCTGTTTCTTTTTCTGTTAGATGGCCCTTTTATTCTACTAATGAAGCCCCGGCGAGAGTCGAACTCGCACCCTTCTGATCCGTAGTCAAATACTCTTATCCATTAAGATACGAGGCTTGCGTAAGTTACTTCATAGTTTTGATAACTTTCATATTGTCAGAAGTACTAAAAATAGCTGTTCCTACAACTAATACATCAGCTCCTGATTTAAATAAGCCATAAGCATTTTGTAAATCCACTCCTCCGTCAATTGAAATAAGAGTTGCCGTATTTTTTTCCCTCACTAAACAATAGGCATCTCTAAGTTTTTTCCAAGTATTTTTTATGAAAGATTTACCACCAAAACCAGGATTTACACTCATCAAAACCAGTAAATCAATATCTGTGATTATATCTTTTAGTAAAGAGACTGGAGTATGGGGATTAAGCACAACACCTGTTTTCATTCCAAACGATCTTATTTCTAAGATAGTATTATGTAGATGAATACAAGTTTCGTAATGTATAGAGAGAAAATCTGCACCAGCATCTTTAAAAGATTTAATATATCTTTCTGGTTCTAAGATCATCAGATGAATATCTAAAGGTTTTCTAGCATATTTCTTTATTGATTTTATCACAGGGATTCCAAAAGAAATATTATCTACAAATAAGCCATCCATTATATCTATATGGTACCAGTCTGCTGAGCTATTATTTAGCCATTCTATATCATGGCGCAATTCAGCAAAATTAGCTGATAAAAGAGAAGGTGCAATAAATTTTTTATGCATCAGTAATCAGCCTTTTGTAATATAACTCTACCTCGGTAAAAAAGCTTATCATCGTGCCAATAAGCACGATGATATAAATGTATCTGTCCTGTTAAAGGACAGCTAGTTAACTGAGGAAGTATTGCTTTATGATGCGTCCTTCTCTTATCTCTTTTAGCCTTTGATTTTCTTCTTTTAGGATGCGGCATGATTTTAGTTTAGTATACAGTTTTATATTAGACCTTTCTGCAGATTGATGTGAGAGAAGATTCTGCAAGATACAGCCATTGTATGTAACAATAATAAAATAATGAATATAAAATAAAAAAACAAAGAAACATATTTTAACTTCTGAAACTATGAAAAAGAAGTGTATAAATCCTATTTATCAATATATATATGGAAAAGTAATAGAAAGATTATGGGTACTAAAAGTGTTAAATTCTTCATATACGCCTACTTTTTATCTTGAAGTCCTTATCAAGGACTATGATAGTCTTTCTTATTTCTCTGTAAGACCTGAAATGATGATGTAAGCACCAAAGCTAAAGACAAGAACAGGGTATAGGTTTTTAGTACAATGCATATATAATTATATACATTACATAAAGACTCTTAAATCTTCTTATAAAATAGATGAAAGTTATCAAATTTGGAGGAACGTCTGTTGGTGAGGTTCATGCTATAGAACAAATTTGCTACATTCTTATAGATAAGAAAGAACAAGAGGATCGTTATGCGATTATAGTTTCTGCTATAGGAGGCATTACTGACCAATTAGTTATATGTGCTCAATATGCTGAAAAAAAAAATATAAAATATTATCTAATACTTGATGAAATAGAAAGTTATCATTTAGAGATAATACGAGAATTATTCACTATTCTTCATAAAAAGAAATTAATAAGCCGCATCATAAAATATCTAAAAAATTTAGAAAAAATTTATAATAGTATTTGTAAAATAACGTACTTCTCAAAAGTTTCACTAGATAAAATAATGAATTTTGGAGAATTGATATCTTCTTTCATAATAAGCGAAAAGCTAAAAGCAAGCGGATTTCCTTCTAAATGGAAAGATAGCAGAAATTTTATTATGAAGAAAAGTATACAAGTAAATCTAGATGATGTTAAATCTCTTTTTATTAACGATAATACGCCTTATATTATTCTCCCAGGATTCATTGCTGCTAAAAATGAAAAAGAAATTGCTACTCTTGGTAGAGGCGGGTCAGATTTTACTGCATCTATTTTTTCTGCTTCTATTCAATCAGAATATATGGAGATATATTCTGATGTAAGTGGAATAATGACAGTAAGCCCTAAAATAGTTTCTAAAGCTTTTCCTGTGAAAAATATTTCTTATAGAGAAGCGATAGAAATTTCCTATTTGGGCGCTGAGATTCTTTATCCCCCTACGCTTCTTACTTCCATGAAAAAAAATATTCCTATCATAATTCTAAATACTTTTTCCCCATTAGAAATGGGGACTCTTATATTTTCTACTTTTAAAACTAAAAGCCTAATTACAGTAATAACAGGTATGAAAAATATAACATTTTTGTCTTTAAAAAGAAAATTAGGTATGCCTGGTTATTTTAATCAGTTTGCAGCATTATCTAGTAATGATATTTTTCATGTGCTTATAAATCAAAGTTCCTCAGAGTTATGTATAGAAAACAAAATACTAAGTGAATTTACCAATGATATGAATCACCCTTTTTCTGTAGATAAAGAATTATGTATTATTTCAATCATAGTTAGTAATATAAAAAATATATCAGTGACTTCAGGTTATATGTTTAGCGCTCTTGGTAAAGAAAGTATTAAGCCCAATGTTATTGGGTCTACAGAAAAAAATATTTATGCAGTAATTGCAAAAAAATATTTTAAATTATCAATAAAATTTTTACATGATATTTATTTTGATAACCATTATAAAAAGGTACATATTTTTATGGCCGGATTAGGCCAAGTAGGAAGTAAACTTATTGAGCAGCTAAACAAACAAAAAGAATATCTAGTAGAAGAATTACATATACAAATAAGAGTCATTGGCATATGTAATAGCAAGAAAATGTTTTTTGACATATTAGGAATAAATCTTAACAACTGGCAAAAGAATCTAAAATTAGGAACTCCCATGATCATAGAAGAATTTCTTGGAAATTTATACAACTTAAACTTAAGAAATAGTATATTTATAGATAATACTGCTAGCAAAGAAATTTCTCATCTATACGATGATATATTAGGAAAAGGAATTGGCGTGGTAACATGTAATAAAATCGCTTGTGCATCTTCTTATCACGAATACAAAAATATTAAAAATCTATCCAGATACTTCAAAGCCCCATTTTTTTTTGAACCTAATGTAGGCGCAGGGTTACCTGTTATAAACACTCTAAATTCTTTAATAGAAAGTGGAGATAAAATTCATCTTATAGAATCTGTATTATCTGGAAGTTTTAACTTCATTTTAACACAATTTGGGTCTTTTATAGATATTGTAAGGGAAACTCAAAAGAAAGGGTTAACCGAACCTGATACTCGTATTGACTTAAGTGGCATAGATGTAATAAGAAAAATACTTATACTTGGTCGCGAATGTGGTGATTCTATTGAATTAGAAGATATTAAACAAATATCCTTATTAACTAAAAGTAGTATAAAAGCTTTTACAGTAGATAATTTTTACCAAGAACTTATTTATAATGAAGAATTTTTTACTAAACGTAGTTTAGTAGCTAAAGAACAGAGAAAACGTCTCCGTTTTATAGCAAAATATAAGTATGGTGAATCTTATGTTGGGTTAAAATATATAGAATTTCAACATCAATTTTATCACCTAGAGAGTAAAGATAACATGATTCTTTATACTACTGACCGTTATTCTGATCTACCTCTGCTTGTAAAAGGGGCAGGTGCAGGTGCAGAAGTAACAGCTTCTGGCATTTTTACAGATATAATTAAAGCTTCTATATGAAAGAAGTTCAAGTATATTCTCCAGCTACTATAGCTAATCTATGTTGTGGATTTGATGTGCTAGGTATGGCATTAAATGAACCTGCAGATGAGATGATTTTTAGAAAATCACCTTCTCCTGGAGTCCATATTACCAAGATATTAGGAGCTCAGCTATCCAAACAACCTGATAAAAACGTAGTTGGGGTAGTTTTAGAAAAGATATTACACCATCTTTCTAATAAGAAATTAGGAATAGAAGTAGAAATATATAAAAATATAAAACCTGGAAGTGGAATAGGGTCCAGTGCAGCGAGTGCTGCAGGTGCTGCTGTTGGCGCAAATATTCTTTTAGGAACCAACTTAAAACCCATTGATCTTATTAAATTTGCTCTAGAAGGAGAAAGACTGGCCAGTGGCACTGGCCATGCAGATAATGTAGCACCTGCTATTTTAGGTGGAATTTCACTTGTGAAAAGCTATTGTCCCTTGGAAATTATTTCACTTCCTTCTCCTAAAAAACTTTGGGCCACTATAATACATCCCGATATTGAAATAAAAACCCTTGATGCAAGACAAATATTAAATAAAAAAGTATCTATGAAAGATGCTGTTAAACAGTGGGGGAATGTCGGTGCTTTAGTTTCAGCTTTATATAGAGATGACGTTTATCTCCTTAACAGATCTCTAGAAGATTTTATCGCAGAACCACTTCGTTCTATTTTTATTCCTGCATTTTATGCGTTGAAAATTGAATGCAAAAAAGTAGGAGCTATAGGAGGTGGTATTTCTGGATCAGGGCCTTCCGTATTTATGTTAAGTAAAAACAAAGATATAGCAGAAAAGATAGCTAAACGTATGACTGAAATATATACTTTTTTGCCTATAAAGTATAGAATTTATATATCTACTATAAATAACACTGGAGTTAAATATAATTTTAAGTAAATTATGCGGTTTTACAGCTTAAAAAATTATAAACACAAGGCTTCTTTTGAAGAAGCTATTACTCATGGTTTAGCACCAGATAAAGGATTATATTTTCCGGAAAGGATTCCTGTACTATCAAAAAAATTTCTACATAATTTGTCTAAAAATAATATATATGACATAGCATTTCAATTAATACATCCTTTTATTGGAGATAGCATCTCAGAGAATATAGTTTATTCCATAATTACTGAAACCCTAAAATTTACTTTTCCTGTGAAAAGTATAGATAAAAATATCTCTGTATTAGAGCTATATCAAGGGCCTACTATGGCATTCAAAGATATAGGGGCCAAATTTATGGCAGGTTGTTTAGGTTATTTTATGGGGAAAAAGGATAGTTATATTACAGTATTAGTAGCTACATCTGGCGATACAGGCGGAGCTGTAGCTCATGGGTTTTTTAAGGTGGACGGGATAAAAGTAGTAATTCTATATCCATCAAAAAGAGTAAGCGAACTACAGGAGAAACAGTTGACTACTTTAGGAGATAATATAATATCTCTGGAAATAGATGGTGATTTTGATGATTGTCAAAAATTGGTTAAAAAAGCATTTTTAGATTCATTTCTCCAAAGAAATAGAAAACTTACTTCTGCAAATTCTATCAATATAGCGAGATGGTTGCCTCAAATTTTTTATTATTGTATTGCTTACAGATTTTTAGAAAAGAAAGATCATAAAAAAGTTATTTTTTCTGTTCCAAGCGGAAATTTTGGAAATATATGCGCTGGTTTGATGGCTGAAAGAATGGGACTTCCTATTTCACTATTCATTGCATCTACTAATGAAAATGATACAATTCCTCGTTTTATAGATTCTCCTATCTATGAACCAAAAAAAGCCAAATATACCCTATCAAATGCAATGGATGTTGCTGATCCTAGTAATTTTATACGAATACTAGCACTTCATTCTAATAAAGAATTGCTTAGAAACAATATGATTGCTTATCGATTTACCGACAAACAGACTATTATAACAATGCAAAATATTTGGGAAAAAAGAAAATATATGCTTGATCCGCATGGGGCAATTTCATTATTGGGGATAATGAAATATCTAAAGGAAAAAGAAAAAAATTTAGATACAATAGGATTTGTTTTTGAAACAGCACATCCTATAAAATTTTCAGATAAGATAAAAGAACCCCTAAGAAGAAATATTAGTTCCCCCAATAACTGCAATATTTCTTTTAATAAAGATAAAAACTTCTATAGATTATCTACTAAATATGAAGAATTTAGGGAATTTCTTTTAGATACCAACATACGCTAATAAAATTGTATTTATTTTCCTATACAAAATTTTGAAAAAATATTTACTAGTAAATCATTAGTAGTGATTTCTCCACTTATCTTTCCAAGAAAATATAATGCTTTACGAATATCAGATGCGATCAAATCATCTGTAGATCCTTGCTCAATACCATAATAAATATTATTCACAGTAGATAAAGTTTTCTTAAGAAGTTCTAAATGTCTGACATTTAAAATGACCGTATTACTTTTGAAGTATCTCTTATCTAAGAGATTATAAATATTTTCAAGTAGTTCATCAATCCCTTCTTTATTTTTAGCAGAAATATTGTAATATTTACCTGCTAACTCATTTAAAAAAAGTTTTTTACTAGAAACATCATATTTATTAGCAATAATAATAATATTTATTGAAAATTTTCTATCTATATTAGAGAATTCTTTTAATATTTTTGTTGTATTATAATGCATGGCATCAAAAAGATATAAAATCACCTGTGCATTACTGACTTTATCATAAGTCAGTTGAATACCAATAGTTTCTATATTTTCCTTTGTATGACGAATTCCTGCTGTGTCTATCAATCTTAATCTAATACCATTAAAGAAGATGGTTTCTTCAATGAAATCACGTGTTGTCCCAGGAATATCTGAAACAATTGCTCTATCATATTTGACTAATGAATTTAACAAGGTTGATTTTCCTACATTTGGTCCTCCTATAATTACAACTTGTATACCTTCTTTAATGGCATTTCCTAAATGAAATGAATTTAGTAAATGTTGAATATGTTCTTTTGCTTGTAAAAGAAAAGTTGATAACTTTGAATAATTGGGTCTTTCCACATTTTCCTCAGAAAAATCTATGCTAATTTCTATTATAGAAGCAAAATCAATAAACTTTCTACGTAAAACTTTAATATTTTTGTAAGTTTCTCCCTCAAATTGAGTAAGAGCCAATTTGTAATCGACCTGTGATTCAGAAGCAATTAAATCTGACACAGCTTCTGCTTGAGCAAGATCCATTTTTCTATTTAAGAAAGCACGCATGGTAAATTCTCCAGGATTTGCCATTCGTATTCCTGTCTTTATAAGAAGATGCAAAATTCTTCTATAGATATATGGAGAACCATGGCAAGATACCTCTATTAGATTTTCTCCTGTATACGATTTTGGAGCCTTAAAAGACGTTACAATGACTTGATCTACTCTCTCTTCTTTATCTAAAATAAAACCTAAAGTTATTCTCTCTTTAGTATTTACTTTTTTAAGTGGCCTAAAAATATTAGATAGAGTTGAAAAAGCTTCAGACCCTGAAATCCTTATCACAGCAATAGCTCCGTGCCCATCAGAAGTAGCTAAAGCTACAATAGTATCTTTATCCAACATAACGAAAAGGTATAGAAAAATAATTATCTATCATGTTCATTTTAATAAGTATTTTTCCTCTTCATTTAAATATAGCTCTATTCTACACCATTTTTAATCAACTAGATAACTTTCTTTTAAATCATATTCTCCTGTCTGCCCATCAACCATTGAGTCCAATCATGCCTGAAATATAAATACCGATGACAAATTTTCTATCTACCAAAACAATCTCATACTACATTCCCTGCCTCTATAATATTCTTTTTTTTATAGACAAAATGTATTTTAAATTATACTAATAATAACAGAAAAATAGAAGAAGGTTAGATACGGGGTGTAGCGTAGTTTGGTAAACGCGCCTGGTTTGGGGCCAGGAAATCGTAGGTTCAAATCCTGCCACCCCGACAAAAAAAAAGGTCGCGTAGCTTAGTTGGATAGAGCATTTGACTTCTAATCAGAAGGGTGCTGGTTCGACTCCAGCCGTGATCACTAGATAAAAGACATTTAGCTAAGTTGGTTTAGAGCACTATCTTGACAGGATAGAGGTCACTGGTTCGAGCCCGGTAATGTCTACTTTTATAAGCTGGTAGATATTATAGGTCAATGTGATGTCTTATAGATATTGCTCCTTTATTAAATTCAACCACATGAGAACTATTAGTATAAAATTGGGTAAGTTAAATTACGCGGGTTTTAGGAGTTTGTAGGTAAATACGATGCCTATTTGTTGTACATAATATTATGTAAAAGAATGAACATGTACTTGAAATTTATCTGAAAAAATAAATGTGAATATTTTTATAATATCGTTCATAGATATTTTATAACCTAACTCTTGTTGCATTGAACTTACACCCTTTCCTAAAATCCCACAAGGAATAATATTCTTAAAGGATCGTAAATCAGTATTAACATTAAGAGCTAAGCCATGCATCATTATCCAACGACTAGCACGAACCCCTAAAGAACATATTTTTCTTTGATAAAATCTCCCAACATCTAGCCAGACACCTGTTTCACCTATCGATCTTCTACCTGGTAATCTATAAATCTCTAAGAGATTTATAACAACCTCTTCAAGCATGCGTAAATATTTGTGAATATCAGTGAAAAAATATTCTAGATCTAGAATAGGGTAGACAATTAATTGACCAAATCCGTGATAAGTTATATCTCCTCCTCGATCAGAATTATAAAAATATATACCAAGATAGTCTAATTCTTCAGAAGACAATTTAATATGATCAATATTTCCACCTTTACCTAAAGTATAGACATGAATATGTTCTGCAAATAAAATGTACCCAACGTATTTATTATTAGTATTTTTTTGTTTATACAAAAGTGATTCTAATAGTTTTTTTTGATATCTCCAAGCCACTAAATAATCTATAATGCCAAGTTTTTGCGTTAAAACTAATTTCTTCATCTATCTGAAGAGGATAAAGGGAAATTATTATCTTATATTATCTTTAATACGAGCCTTCTTCCCTTTAAGACTAGAAAAATAATAAATGCGAGCTTGTCTCACTTTTCCTTGTTTATAAATCTCTATTTGCTTAATATTCGGCTGGCTTACAAAAAAGATACGTTCAATCCCAACTCCATCACTTATTTTTCTTACTGTAAAAGTTTCCGAAGTTCCTTTTCCTCTACATTGAATCACAACTCCTTTAAAATATTGTACTCTAGTTTTTGTTCCTTCTCTTATTTCAGAGAATATTTTGATGGTATCTCCAGATGAGAAAGTTGGCCATATTTTCTTATAGATAAATTTTTTTTCTACGTATTTTATAAGTGTTTGCATAATTGATATGCAATGCTATAAGGTTTTATAAAAAAAAATAGACTAAATTTAAGATACAAATGTTATTTGATAGCCTTTAAATTTTTTATCTATATATTATGAATGATACGCAACCTAATCGCATCCAGAGTCCTGTGTATGCAAAGAATGGAAAAGTAATAACACAAGCTCTTGATATAGAAGAAGCTGTTCTTGGAGCTATGATGATTGATAAGAAGGGTATTGATGAGGTTATAGATATTCTTATTACTGAAATATTTTATAGACCTGAGCATAAAGAAATTTTTAGAGTGATAAAAAAACTCTTTCACGATGCACAACCTATAGATTTGTATACCATATCAGCTCAACTTAGAAAAGATGGTAAAATAGAAAAAATTGGTGGAGATTCTTATCTCGTCTTTCTTAGTAAGAAAGTAGTCTCTTCAGCACATATTGAAATATATGTGCGTATTCTTCAACAGAAATTTATTTTACGTAGTTTAATAGATATTTCTTCTAGTATTATAGAAAAATCATATAACGAATCTATAGATGTTTTTGAACTTTTATCTCTAGCTGAATCAAATATTTTTGAGTTAACTCAAAATCATATAAAAAAAACTTATGAAAGTTCTAAATCATTGATATATCAAGCAATTGAACGTATTAAAAATGTTGAGTTGTCCAAAGGACTAAGTGGTATTAGTTCTGGGTTTAAACAGATCGATGCTATTACTTCTGGATGGCAAAAATCAGATTTTATCGTTATTGCAGGGAGGCCAGGAATGGGAAAAACAGCCTTTATGCTTACAATGGCTCGTAATATTATAGTTGATAATACTGTTCCTGTAGTTATTTTCTCTTTGGAAATGTCATCTATACAGCTTATCACTCGTTTAATTTCTTCTGAAACAGGTATTTCTTCGCAAAAACTACGTAGAGGACAACTTTCTAATTATGAATGGGAACTTCTATATAAGAAAGTTAAATCTTTAGAGGAGGCCCAATTTTTTATTGATGATACGCCAGATCTATCAATCTTTGATCTTCGTGCTAAATGTCGAAGGCTAGTTTCTAAGAGAAGAGTAGGATTGATATTTATAGATTATCTACAACTTATGACTGTAGGTAGTGGAAATAAAAGCTTCAATCGTGAACAGGAGATATCCATTATTTCTAGAAGCTTAAAATCTCTAGCTAAAGAACTAGATGTTCCAGTAATTGGACTATCTCAATTATCTCGTGCAGTAGAAAGTAGAGGTGGAGCTAAAAGGCCTTTACTTTCTGATCTTAGAGAGTCAGGGGCTATTGAGCAGGATGCTGATATTGTATCTTTTATCTATCGTCCTGAATATTATGGATTTAGCATCTGGGATACAGAGGAAAGAAGTTCTTGTAGAGGAGAAGCAGAAATAATTTTTGCTAAAAACAGAAATGGTATTATTGATAATATACGTTTGCGATTCATAAATGAAAGAGCTCAATTTATTGATTTGGAAGAAAATACAGGAAACTTAGATCTTGAAGAAGATGATCTACCATTTTAATTCATTTTGTTTTATAATTAGTATAAATTTTAATAGATTCTTCTTCCGCTAATACTGGATCTATTAAAATTCTTCCGCTATGCTCATCCATTACTATCATATTACGTTGAGCAATATCTAGGCATACTTGAATAGGGATGGTAAAAAAAGAGCCGATAGGAGCTCCTTTTTTTATTGGAACAACAGCTAATTTTGTTCTCGATCTTATGCGACTATATATTTGTAATAAACGTGGTTCAATTCTCTTAGAGAAGATGTAAGCTTTTTTTAGCAAAAAATTCTTCTTTTTCTCCTGTTTTTCTAATATTTTCTCAAATTCTTTTTTCTTATTTGATAAATATTCTTTCTTCTTCTCATAAAGAGCGGCAAAATTTGCGTAAAAATTCTTTTTTTTATCTTTCTTAGATTTAATTTTTTTCCATTTTTTATGGCAAAGTTCTATTTCTAGTTCTTTAAATTCAATTTCTTTATCTAGTGATTCAATATTGTTACGAACCTTATATTGCTTAGAAGCATATTTCTTTATAAATATTTCATACTCTTTAATCAGATCTTTCTCCTGTTGTATAGCTTTATCATATTCCTTTATTTCTTCTCTAATTTCTTTATATTTTTTTTGTATATTTTCTACTTCATTTTCAATGGCCTTTACTTGTAGTGGTATACTATCTATAATAGATCTTATCTCGTCTACAAGAGAATCTATAAGTTGTAAATCATACAATGTTCTAAGTTTTTCTTCTACGCTAATATCTTGTTGATGGAACATATTTAACAGTATTTTATGCTAAATTTAGATAAATTTTAGTAAACTGTTCATATTCATATATTCATAATTAGGCTATAGGCAGTATAGAGGATTTATATACAGCCAAAGTAACAAGGCGTCTACAATATTCTAAGGGAATATATGATTATATTACTAATATTAATTATCTTTTCCAAATATGGGTAATATATATGAAAACATACCTACTATCAACTTCTAGTAAAAAGACTTTTGAAGAACCTTTAACCAAAAAACCGCATTGGATTAGAGTTAAATTCCCTAAAGGTAAAAACTATCTAAAGCTTAAATTTCTTGTTGATCAACATAAATTAAATACAATATGTAAAAGCGGAAGCTGTCCTAATTTAGGAGAATGTTGGGGGAATGGAGTAGCTACTTTTTTAATTTTAGGAAATATATGCACGCGTTCTTGTAAATTTTGTGGAGTAAAAACTGGAAAACCAAAGGAGCTAAATTGGGAAGAATCTGAAAAAGTGGCTAGATCAATTAAACTTATGAAAATAAAACATGCGATCCTAACTTCAGTAGATCGTGATGATTTAAAAGATTTGGGATCTTTTTTATGGGTAGAGACAATTCAATCAATAAGAAGAATTTGTCCTAGCACAACAATGGAAGCCCTAATACCTGATTTTCAGGGAACCCCCTCCTTACTTGATCTAATTTTGCAAACTCATCCTAACATAATTTCCCACAATATAGAAACAGTCCGAAGGCTTACTAATGAAATTAGAGTACAAGCTAAATATGAGCGTAGTTTAGAAGTATTGCATTATCTGAAAAAAAATGGACAAAAACGCACAAAAAGCAGCATTATGTTAGGTATAGGAGAAAATGAAGAAGAAGTTATTGAAACAATGGAAGATCTTAAAAAGATCAACGTAGATATCATTACTTTGGGGCAATATTTACAACCATCACCAAAACATACTCCAGTTATAACTTTTATTAAACCATCGCAATTCCAAAAATATAAATCTATTGGAATGAAAATGGGGTTCCAGCATGTAGAAAGTGCCCCCTTTGTTAGATCTTCTTATCACGCAGATAGACATATTCTTTAATGCAACCCCTAATTCCTAATTTGAATAGTATACATAAGTAAAATCATTAGCCAATTTGCCATCTAAAATAGCTTCTTTAATCGCTTTTTTTATTATCCCAATTTGATGGGAAGGTTGTAATTGGAAAATTTGCATAATTTCATTACCCGAAATTGGTGTGGGCCAATTTCGGTAACTATCTTTTTCATCAAGCTTAAGAAGCTTTCTTTCAACCAATAAAAAATGATTCATATAACGGAGTTTCCTTTCAATATTTTTTGTTGTTATATCTGCTTTACAAAAAATAAGAAGATCTTCAATATCTGCTCCAACATAAAATAGTAAACGCCTAATAGCTGAATCAGTTGCCTCATAACTTACCAAGGCAATAGGGCGTGAAGAAAATTTAACAATTTTCTGAACATATGTTAGAGTATTATACAGAGGAAATTTTAATCTATGAAATAAATAAGGTATAATCCTAGCGCCAAGCCCTTCATGGGCATAAAAGGTCCAACCAGTACCATGAATATATTTTTTAGTAATAGACTTTCCTATATCGTGCAATAAAGCAACCCAACGTAACCACAAGGAATTAGATTCCTCACTCACATTATCTACGACCTCCAAGGTATGAGAAAAATTATCTTTATGATTAGATCCTTCTTTTTCTTCAAATTCTTTAAGAAGTGTTACTTCTGGCAAAAGTATAGATAGAAAGCCAGTCTCATACAATATAGATAAACCAAAAGATGGGTTTGGAGAAAGTATAATCTTGTTAAGATCATTAATAATTCCTTCTATAGGAGGAATTATTATACTTTTTCTTTGCTCAAAGATGGAATAAAAAGATATTTTGCTAGTGAAGTATACTTCACTAGCAAAACGGATAGAACGTATCATACTAAATGTATCTTCAGAAGATATATTTAAATGATCTATTAGTAATCCATAATTATTTACATTCAAACTTATAGCTATAGAATAGACATATTCAACAATAGTATCGCTATCACCTATAAATTCAATTTGTTTGCCATTGTTCTTAAATCTAGCCGTACCAAACCTTTTAAAGCAAGTAAATATTCTTGTTGGATATTGGTAAAATTTCTTAAAAACCTTTTGTGCTAATAGAATTCCGCTGCCTTCTGTAAGAATATCTACGTATTGATAAATATTTCTATTTAAAAGAGAAGAGATAACATACTTTCCTATTACACAAGTATCTTGACTTATTTCTTTTGCTGATACACTTATATGATGGAAAAAACTATTCATTTATATGATCACAGTAGCAAATTACAGTCTTAAAATAAATTTAAATAGCTATGGAAAATTTCCGTAAAGTTTCGTTGAGAGAAGTTTTTTTATTTGTGCTTTCTTTGCGTTTCCCAATGATAAAAACGCACGAAACTTGATAAGTTCCAGAAGAAAACTTTTTAGCATAGGTGCCAGGAATTACAACAGAGAATGCAGGAATAAGTCTTTTGCTTTCTATAGGAGCCGACCCGGTAACATCGATAATTTTTGTAGTACCAGTTATTACTACACCTGCTCCTAAAACTGCTTGTTTTTCAATGCGTACTCCTTCTACGATAATACACCTTGATCCTATAAAAACATCGTTTTCTATAATGCAAGGATCTGCTTGCAAAGGTTCAAGCACTCCTCCAATGCCTACACCTCCGCTTAAATGAACACAATTTCCAATTTGAGCACAGCTTCCTACAGTAGCCCAAGTATCTACCATAGTATTTTCTCCAATATAAGCGCCTATATTTACATAGGAAGGCATTAAAATAACTCCTTTAGAAATATAGGACCCATATCGAATGATAGCATGTGGAACAACCCTAACTTCCTTTTCTTTATATTTTGACTTTAAAGGTATTTTGTCATGAAACTCCAAAGGATCTAATTCGTAGGTTTGCATCTTCATTAAAGAAAAATACATCATTATATATTTTTTCACCCATTCATTTATCTTCCACCCATCTGCTGTTTGTTCAGCTACTTTTAAAATTCCACTATCCAATAGTGAAATAACCTCAAAAACAATTTCTTTTAACTCAATACTTTCTGTATTGGGTTCTATAAATTCCTTGAAATTGTGCATATATTTTTTAATTTTATATTTTATAAAAATATATTTACTATTATAAATTAATGAATTATAGAATTCTTTCTATAGATTATGGAAGTAAAAGGACTGGCTTAGCAGTTACAGATCAACTTCAAATGATTGCATACGGTCTTCCAACAATTAAAACAAATAATTTGATGCGTTTTTTAAGTTATTATATATATGAAGAAAATATACAAAAAGTTATCCTTGGAGAACCAAAAAACTGTAAGAATCAGCCTTCTCTAATAGAAAAAGAAATACAATATTTTATAAGTAAGTTTTGTATTTTTTTCCCAGAAATTTATCTAGATAGAATAGATGAGAGATTTACATCTAAATTAGCAAAAAAAACGCTATTTGGTCTAAAAAAAAGGTATAGAACAAATAAATTGATATTAGACAAAATAAGTGCAACCCTTATTTTGCAGTCCTACCTTGGTAGAAGTAGAAAAGTATGATTTTACCTATTAGAATATATGGAGACCCCATCCTTAGAAAGGATTGTAAAGACACTGACGTGTCTGATTCTACAATTTACCATTTTATAAATGATATGTTTGATACAATGTATCAATCTTATGCTGTAGGTTTAGCAGCTCCCCAAGTTGGCAAACCTTTAAGATTTTTTATAATTGACACTGATACATTTATCATTGATAAAGAAGAAAACAAGTCAAAAAGGGTATTTATTAATCCTGAAATAGTAAAAATCTATGGAAAAACTTGGATCATTAAAGAAGGGTGTTTAAGTTTTCCAGATATTATAGCAAAAATTGAACGATATGAATCGTTACTAATAAGATATTATAATGAATCTCTGGAAAAATGTGAAGAAACATTTCAAGGATTAGCTGCAAGAGTGATACAACATGAATACGATCACATTGAAGGAAAGTTGTTTATAGATTATCTTTCTCTTTTTAAGAGGGAAAAACTTAATAAAAAGTCCGGAACTCTATAAAACCATTATTTTATTTCCTCGATAATTACCTTAAAAGCTTCTGGATGATGTAGTGCTAAATCAGCTAGTACCTTACGATTAAGGTGAATATTTTTATCGTAAAGTTTACATATAAATTTTGAATAGGGCAAGTAATATCTTCTTACTCCAGCATTTACTCTTTGGATCCAAAGACTTCGAAAATATCTTTTCTTTCTCTTACGTCCTACATAAGCATACTGTAAAGATTTTTCTACTGCGTTTTTTGCTACACTAAACAATTTACTTCTTGCACCAGAATATCCTTTCGATGCATTTAGTATTTTTTTCCTTCTATATTTAGATGCTACTGTATTTATAGATCTTGGCATAAGATACTTATATATAATGAAAGGTTCAAATTAATAACTGTCTTTTTATATTTTTTTTATTAGCTTTATCAAGAGTAGTGAAATGAACCAAGTTCCGCTTTCGTTTAGTAGATTTCTTTGTTAAAAGATGATTTTTAAAGGCATGCTTTCTTTTTATTAAGCCATTAGAATTTAACTTAAATCTTTTTTTTGCACTTGATTTTTTTTTTAGTTTGAACATCATTTCTTGGGCACTAAAATTAAAAACATTCTTTTTCCTTCCATTGAAGGCATTTTTTCTATATTAGAACAATCTTCAAGATCATTTGCAAGACGCAATAGTAATATTCTACCTTGATTTCTATAAATAATAGATCGTCCTTTAAAAAAGACTAAAGATTTAACTTTGAATCCTTCTTCCAAAAAATTACGGACACTCTTTCTTTTAAACTCATAGTCATGATTACTAGTATGAGGACTAAATCTCATTTCTTTTACTATAAGTCTAGCTTGCCTAGCTTTGTTAAATTTCTTTTGTCTTCTCTTCTTTATATAGAGAAATTTTTTATAATTGAAAAATTTACAAACAGGAGGATATACTTTAGCGGTAATCTCTACTAAATCTAAACCCAAATCATGAGCTATATCTAGGGCTTCTCGTAAAGAATAAATCCTATTTTCTATATCATCCCCTACTATTCTAATTTCAAGATTAGTGATTTGTTCGTTAACAAGAGGAATAGAGTCTATATTATGCTTCATTAAATAATAATTCCAAGAAAGCTTCAAAAGTAAATTTTCCCATATTTCCTATAGTATGTGCTCTGATTGAGATTGTACCATCATACATTTCTTTTTCTCCTACAATAGCCATAAAAGGAATCTTATTAATTTCCGCATCTCTTATTTTTTTACCAGTTTTTTCACTACGTAAATCAATATTTGAGCGAATTCCATACTTATAAAGTAAGTGTAAAATTTTTTCTGCATAAAAAATATATTTTTCACTTATTGGAATAAGTATTACCTGAATAGGAGAGAGCCAAAAAGGAAAATTACCACCAGTGTGCTCTATTAAGAGAGCAATAAAACGTTCTAGAGACCCAAAAGGAGCTCTATGAATTATTACTGGTCTATATAAGAGATTATCAGGACCTTGATACTGTAAATCAAATCTTTCTGGCAAACTATAGTCTATTTGAATCGTACCTAACTGCCAGTTTCTTTTCAATGAGTCTTGAATCAAGAAATCTAATTTAGGACCATAAAAAGCTGCCTCACCATGAATTATTTTTGTTGGTAAGTTTTTATTGCAGACTGCTTCTATAATATCTTCCTCTGCTTTTTTCCAGTTTTGCTCTTTTCCAATATATTTATTCATAATCTTCAAATCTCTAAGAGAGATTTGTATAGTATACTGTTCAAATCCAAGAGATTTTAAAATATACAATACCAAATCAATCACTCGATGAAACTCATCTACCAATTGATCAGTAGTACAAAAAATATGAGCGTCATCTTGAGTGAAACCTCTTGTTCTGGTTAGACCATGTAATTCACCACTTTGTTCGTAACGATATACATTGCCAAACTCTGCAAACCGTTTAGGTAAATCTCTATAAGACCATGATTGTGACTTAAAAAGTTCGCAATGATGAGGGCAGTTCATTGACTTTAACAAAATCTCCTCCCCAAAATGATGGCTGAATCTCGTTAGAAAACTATCATTTTCATATTTATCAATATGCCCTGAAATCTTATAAAGTTTTTTGTTGCCGATATGGGGTGTGACTACCATTTCATAACCATATTTTTTCTGGGCTCGCATTAAAAAATCTTCTAAAGACCGCCTCAAAACAGTACCTTTGGTCTTCCAAAGAGGTAATCCTGCACCTACATTATCCGAAAAATTGAACAAATCTAGCTCTTTACCTAATTTACGATGATCACGTTTTTTTGCTTCTTCAAATTTAAGTAAATATTCGTTCATATGTTTTTCATTAGGGAAAGAGATACCATATACTCTAGTAAGCTGTTGGTTTTTCTCATCGCTATGCCAGTAAACACCAGAGGAGTTTAAGATTTTAACGTATTTAATTTTACCAGAACTAAAAATATGCGTACCTCTACATAGGTCAACAAAATCATCATTACTACAAAAAGTAGTGTCCCCTTCTTGTAAATTTTTAATTATATCTATCTTATAAAGATTTTCCTTATAATAATCAAGTGATTTAGCTTTATAAATAGAGTATAGTTCAAAAATAGAATTTTTTCTAGCATTTTCAAGCATACGCTCTTCTAGATTCGAAGAAAAGTTTTGTTGTGGACCATCTACTAAATCTACATCATAATAAAACCCATTTTCAATAGGATTTCCTATTGTTAGTTTAGCTTGTGGATGAATTTGCAGAAGAGTTTGTCCTAATAAATGGATAGAAGAATGCCAAAAAGCTTTTTTACCAAGTGTATTTTCCCAAGAATAAAAAACTATTTGTATATTTATTTTTGTAATAGGAGTTGAAAGTTCTACTTGATGACCGTTTATTGATGCAGATAACACCTCTCTAGCTTTCTTCTCGTTCATATCTAGTGCTATCTCTATAGGAGTAATACCTGAAGGATAATCCTTCAGGAAACCATCATAAAATTTAATACAAATCATAATTATACATATTCTGGCATTTCTATGCCTAAAAGATTCATAGTTTTTTTTAAACAATTTCCACATTTCTTAGAAAGAAAAAGACGAAAAACAAAATCATACTTATTTTTAATATTTATAATACAAACATTTTGATAAAAATCATTAAAAGTTTTAGACAAATTATAAGCGTAATTCGCAATTATAGATGGAATAAGGCATTTCTTAGCTAAAAGTAGAGCTTCTGTATATTGCTCCATGTATTTTAGCAGATACTTTTCATATCTTCCTATAATAGAATATCTGTAATACCTTATCATACTATTTCTCCAGTACATTTTAGTAAATGCTTTTCTGTATAATGAGCTAATTCTCGCATTAGTATATTGAATATATGGACCAGTGTTACCATTAAAATCTATAGAAGATTTAGTATGATATAAAATACGTTTTTTAGTATCTATTTTAAGTAAAAAGTATTTCAAAGCTCCAATACCTAGAGTATTTTCCTTTTGATACGTTAAAAATTGTGCTAGCTTATGCATTTCATCTATTAAATTATCTGCATCTATAATAATTCCTTCTCTAGATTTCATTTTACCGGATAATAATTGAACCAATCCATAAGAAAGATGAAAAAGTCTATCAGCCCAAGCATATCTCATATATTTAAGAATGAGAAAAAGAACCTTAAAATGATACTCTTGTTCCTCTCCAACAATATAAATCAACGATTTTATTGAATATAGTTCGAAACGCTCAACTGCAGTACCTAAATCTTGAGTAATATATACAGATGTTCCATCAGAGCGCAATAATAACTTTTCGTCTAAACCTACATTAGTAAAATCAACCCAAACTGATCCGTCCTCTTTTTTATAGAAAACGCCCTTTTTAAGACCATCTTCAATGATACTTTTACCTAGTAAATAGGTTTTACTTTCATACTGAGTATCATCAAAATAAATTCCCAAACTACAATAAGTTTGTTCAATACCTTCATAAGCCCATGAATTCATATTTCTCCAATGATACCATGTTTTTACATTTCTTTTTTCCCAAAGAAGCAATAGTTTTCTAACTTCTTGCATAATAGGCGCTTGTTTTTCTGCTAATTCCTTTTCATAGCCTTTCGCACATAAATCTTCTACCTCCTTTTTATAAGCCTTTTCAAATGCTACATAATACTTACCTATTAAATGGTCACCTTTAAAAGTAATTTCTGGAGTTTCTCCAGAAGAGAACTTTTTCCATGCCAACATAGATTTACAAATATGAATTCCTCTATCATTAATAATTTGTATTTTTATTACATTATGACCAAAAGCCTTAAAGATTTCAGATATAGAATTCCCTAATAGATGATTACGAATATGTCCTAAATGTAAAGGTTTGTTAGTATTAGGAGAGGAATATTCTATCATTAAAGAATCTTCTTCTGAAGATTTTAAGAACAAAATTTCTTTAGATATCTTCTTTAAAAGTTTAAAATAATATTCCTCAGAACACTCGAAATTCAAAAACCCATTTAGTAAATGAAAGGAATGAACGATAATAAGGTGTTTTTTCACATACTCTCCTATTTCCTTCCCTATTTGTTTAAGAGGTTTTTTAATAATTTTTACTAATGGAAAAAGCACTAATGTAATATGACCACGAAATTCTTTTTTAGTGGTTTTAAGTTCAATATTTGAAGTTATACCTTCTATATATATAGAAGCAATCGCCCTCATTACAATAAGTCTAAAGATGGCTAACGTCGTTTTCATTTCATATTAGTATGATAACTATCAAGAATAATATCTCTATCAAGACTGTCTTTCAATAACTTTATTTTATTTAAAGTATCCGTATATTTTTTACGCTCAATATTTACTACTCTCTGTGGAGCACTTATAATATAATTCTTATTATCAAGTTTGGTTCTAACTATTGATAAAAATACATAATGGTATTCAATATATTTTTGTTGCTTTTTTCTTTCTTCAGTATCTTTTTTTTCTTCTGAAGAAGAAAAAAAATAAAATATTCTTGGGATTCTATTAAGAAGCTTAATTGTGAAAATATTGGCTTTTCACTTAAAAAGTGAATATGTGAAATATTTGCTAGTTTCAATGCTACTGCATAAAACCTTTTTTTTTGCTTATCAAAGAATAAATAAGAATAGGATTTTAATGAAAATCCATGATTTTTTCTTACATTTCTAATTGAAATTAGAAGTTTTTCTGCAGATTTGAAATCTTCAATAATTTGTTTATAACAAATATCTCTCAGAAGAGGCCAATGGCATATAATTAGAGATTCAGTATCAGAACGATTTCTAATTATATGCCAAATCTTTTCTGTTATATATGGCGAATAAGGATGTAATAATTTAAGAATATCTTCAAAAAAGAGTAAGGTTTTAGACAAAACAAATTGTGATATTACTGTATCTGTAATAGGTTTAATAATTTCTAGAAACCATGAACAAAAATCATGCCAAATAAGATTATAAATATTATTTAATGCTCTAAATATACTGTAACTTTTTAAGTTCTGCTCAATATAGTTTCTCTTTTTTGAAAGAAGGTGTTCAAACCAATCTATAGCTAAATGTGAATAATAAGGTGTTTCAATAGTATTATCTATTTTTAATAGATGTATAAAACGAAAAGCATTCCATAGTTTGTTAGTGAAATTTCTTCCGTGTAGACATAACTCTTCATTGAAAGATAAATCATTTCCTGATTGAGGACTTAACAACAATCCCATTCTAACTCCATCACTACCATACTTTTTTATTAGTTTTATAGGGTCTGGAGAATTACCTAGAGATTTTGACATTTTTCTTCCTTTAGAATCTCTAACAATTCCAGTAAAATAAACATTATCAAAAGGTTTTTTTTTTAAGAAAGCATAACCAGCCATAATCATACGAGCTACCCAAAAAAACAAGATATCCGGACCGGTGATCAGGTCTTTTGTAGGGTAATAATATTGAATATTAGGATTCTTTGGAATACGAATCCCGTTAAATACAGAAATAGGCCAAATCCATGAAGAAAACCAAGTATCAAGAACATCTTCATCTTGTATAAGATTTTCTACACTTACTGTTTTATTTCTTACTAATTCAATTGCCTCTTTTTTTGTTTCAGCAACAACATATTCTTTTAGGTGAGTTCCATAAAAATATACAGGAATTCTATGTCCCCACCATAGTTGCCTAGAAATATTCCAATCCTGTATATTTTTCATCCAATGAAGATAGAGATTCTTGAAGGGTTTTGGGTGAAAACGTATATCTCCTATCATTACAGCCGATATTGCGGGTTTAGCTAAATCTTTTATTTTTAAAAACCATTGTACTGAACGACGAGTTTCTATAATAGAATGCGTTCTTTCAGATATTGCTACTCTATGAGAATACGTCTCTATCTTTACCAAGAGACCTTTTTTATGAAGCTCTTCCACAATTTCTTTTCTAACCTTAAAACGATCTTTTCTTATGTAATGTACTCCATTTTTATTAATAGTACCATCCTCATTAAATATATCTATAAAATCCAGTGAATGAATGCTAGCCAAAATAGCATCATTCTCGTCATGTGACGGGGTAATTTTAAGTGCCCCAGCACCAAAACTCTTGTCTACATATTCATCATCAATAATTGGTACTATTCTATCTGCAATAGGAATAATAACTTGTTTCCCTATTAATAGAGTATATCTATTGTCTGTTGGATGAATGCAAATTCCTGTATCTCCTAAAATAGTTTCAGGACGAGTTGTAGTAACTACAATAGAACCTTCTACTATTCCAAGAATAGTATATTGAATATAATAAAGGGATCCTTTTTGTTCTTGGTAAATTACCTCTTCATTTGAAATGGTAGTTTTTGCATTGGCATCCCAATTTACCATTCGATAATCTCTATAAATGAGACCACGTCTATACAATTCAACAAAACAATGGGTGACAGAACGCTCCCGTTCTTGATCTAAAGTAAAAGAAGTCCTTTTCCAATCACAGGAGCATCCTAGTTTTTGAAGTTGATTCAATATAATATACTCCTGTTTATAAGCCCATTCCCAAGAACGCTCTAAAAAATAATCTCTACCTAGTTTATATTTAGTTTTATTTTCTTTATAGAGCTGGGAAATAACCTTGGTTTCTGTAGCAATAGACGCATGATCCGTCCCTGGCATCCAACAAACATTATACCCTTTCATACGAGACCATCGTACCAATACGTCTTGAATTGTATTATTAAGTAAATGTCCAATATGGAGACCCCCTGTAACATTGGGAGGGGGAATAACTATAGTATATGATGGTTTTTCATTGGGAACTGAATAGAAATATCCTTTTTTTATCCAATAGTTATATATTTTTTCTTCTACAAATTGGTGATTATATAGAGAATATTGTGCCATTTTGTTTTAGCTACTTACTACTTTTACTACTTGTTTACTCTCCCTCTGAAAGTTTTCCATTGAGGAAAAGATGAAAACTTTCCAAGTTTTTCTTCTATACGTAGTAGTTGATTATATTTTGCCATTCTATCTGAGCGAGAAACTGAGCCAGTTTTTATTTGTCCTGTATTAAATGCTACTGATAAATCTGAAATAATATGATCTTCTGTTTCCCCTGATCGATGTGATATTACAGTGGTATAACCAGCGTCCTGTGCTTTATTAATAGTTTTCATGGTTTCTGTAAGTGTACCAATTTGATTTACTTTTACTAAAATAGAATTAGCTATACCTTCTGAAATTCCTTTTTCAAGGAATTTTGTATTTGTGACAAAAAGATCGTCACCTACCAATTGCACTTTTGATCCTATTTTATTTGTGAGCTTTTTCCAGCCGACCCAATCATTTTGATCCATCCCATCTTCGATAGATTGAATAGGATATCTATAGCATAAGTTTGCTAGATATTCTACTTGTTGTTCCGTAGTTAATTTAGAACCACGAATTCCTTCAAAAATAGTATAGTCATATAATCCTTCTTTATAAAATTCAGACGCAGCGCAATCTAATGCTAACATTATTTGTTCTTTTAACTTATAGCCAGTTTCTTCAATGGCTTGAACGATTGTATCCAGAACATCTTCAATGCTTTTAAAGTTAGGTGCAAATCCGCCTTCATCGCCTACAGATGTACTTAATTTTCTTTTTTGTAAAATATTTTTAAGTTGCTGAAAAATCTCAATGCCAGCTTTAAGCGCCATAGAAAAACTATTAAATTTTATAGGAACGATCATAAATTCTTGAAAAGAGATGGGAGAATAAGAATGCATACCTCCATTAATAATATTAATCATTGGGACAGGTAAAATAGAAGCATTTATTCCTCCTAAATATTTATAGAGTGGTACTCCCATAGTATTAGAAGCAGCTTTAGCGATCGCTAAAGAAACTCCTAATAATGCGTTGGATCCTAATTTGTTTTTATTAGGAGTATCATCTTTCTGAATAAGATATTGATCTATAAAATTCTGTTTAAAAACAGAAGTTCCAACAAGTTCATTGCACAATATGCCATTAATATAACCTATAGCTTTTATTACACCTTTACCAAAATAATCCATACCGTTATCACGAAGTTCAACAGCTTCATATTTTCCTCTAGAGGCTCCAGAGGGTACAGAAGAACTTCCTATCACTCCTTCTGTAGTAACTACATCAACCTCGATCGTAGGATTTCCTCTAGAATCAAAAATTTGTCTTGCATAAATTTTTTTTATGAAACTCATTATTTTATACTACAAGTTCTATTATAGCGGTTTTTGCGCCATCACCTAACCTAGACCCTATTTTTATTATTCTTGTATATCCCCCATACCTTTCTATAATTTTAGGGGTAATATTCTTAAATAAGTGATAAATAGCAAACTTACTTTTAAGATAGGAAAATAGTATTCTATGAGAATGTGTATTATTATTTTTACTTATTGTAAAGAGTGGTTCTATGAACTTACGAAGCTCCTTTGCTTTCGACAGAGTCGTATTAATACTATTAGACTTATTAGTAATAAGAGAACAAGCCATATTAGCAATCAGATTCTTTCTATGTCCTACCTTTCTTCCAAGATGATTTATTTTTTTTTTATGTCTCATTAAGTAGTAATTTTTTTCTAATGTCTATTTGGAAATGTCTAAACCAAAATAGATTTTTTGGGCAGTTAAAAAAGCATTCATAGCTACCATAGTTTTTATACAGAAGTGCTTTACTTTTTTAAGATCATTTTCTTGTTTACTAACCAATTTACCTAAAGTAATCATTTTATATGATTTCAAACAATTTTTTGCCATTATTGATAAGTATAAATCAGAGAGATAAGAACCTAATATAGGGAAATTATTTTCATAATAATATTCATTATTATTTTTTTCATCTACATCGAAAGACATAAATCGCTCATTTTTAAATATTTTCAAATGCTTAATTAAAATAATTGCAGCATTTGTAAGCGCATCTCTAGGATGTATAGAGCCATCAGTTTTAATTTCTAATATTAATTTATCATAAAAAGTTATCTGTTCTACACGATAATTTTCTACTTTGTACTGTACATTTTTTATAGGAGTGTATATTGCATCTATAGCTATCGCTCCTATCTGGACGATATCTTTGTTTTCTTCAGCAGGCTTATATCCTTTACCACGTTCAATTACAAAAGTAATATTAAAAGGAGTTGATTTCTCTTTATTACAAATAACTAATTCCTTATTCAAGATTTGAAATCCAGAAAGAAACCTACCAAAGTCTCCTGCAATAATCTTCTCTTTTTCTTTTATAGAAACATGTACTACTTCATTTTGAATACCTTCCACTTTTTTTTTAAATCGTATTTTTTTACAGTTAAGAACTATGTCTGTAACATCCTCTACCACTCCTTTTATTGTAGTAAATTCATGCTCTACTCCTTCTATTTTAATAGAAGTGATTGCAAAGCCTTCTAGAGAAGAAAGAAGCACACGTCTTAAAGAATTCCCTAGAGTAATTCCAAATCCAGGTTCTAATGGACTGAATTCGAAAATACCGTCATAATCTGTAACACTTTTTATTATTACTTGGTCTGGTTGTATCACATTAAAAATTGACATATTATTTTACTTTGAATACCATTCAACTATCAACTGATCATTAATATTTTCAGGAATATTATTTCTATTAGGGAGATGTTGAAAAGTTCCAAGCATTTTCTCTTTATTCCACGATAACCAACTTACAATTGGAACTTTAATAGAACTTAAAGCCTGCTTGATAGCATTATGACTCTTAGATTTTTCAGCAATTTCTATGATATCTCCAGGTTTTAGATAGTAAGAAGGAATATTTACTATATGAGCATTTACTTTTATATGTCCATGACATACCAATTGTCTAGCTCCAGAACGAGAAGTAGAAATCCCTAGTCGATATATTACATTATCAAGACGTCTTTCTAATAACTGTAGAAAAATATCTCCCGTATTACCTTTAATACTAGAAGCTCTTTTAAATATTTTTCTGCACTGACGTTCTAAAATTCCATAAATATATTTTAACTTCTGTTTTTCAAAGAGCTGGCTAATATAGTCATTTTTTTTAAATCTTTTTCCCCTATAAACCCTTTTATATTGCTTTTTATGAGTGAATTTATTTTCTCCAAAAATAGGCTCATTATACCTTCGTGCAATTTTTGTCTTTGGCCCTATATATCTTGCCATATGTTATCTTATAAGATTAGGATCTTCGCTTTTTAGGAGTACGACAACCATTATGAGGAAAAGGTGTACAATCGGTAATACTAATAACAGAAATAAATTTATTTAGAGAACGAATAGCTGATTCTCTTCCAAGACCTGGACCATTAACAATAACATATACTTTTCTAATACCAGAATTAAAACCTTTTTCTGCAACTGTTTCTGCAACACGTTGTGCTGCAAACGGTGTATTTTTTTTTGAGCCTTTAAACCCCATTTGCCCAGAAGAACAAGAAGATATTACATCACCTTTTTTGTTAGTTAACGTAATAATAATATTATTAAAAGTAGATCCTACATAAGCATTACCTATAGTCTCAACTTCTACTTTTGGTTTTTTTACAGTTGTTTTTGCCATGGTTTTAGATATTTTATTTACAGCCTCTTACCTATTTTGTAGCTTTTTTCTTATTAGGAACTGTTTTTCTTTTTCCTTTTCTTGTCCTAGAATTATTTTTAGTTTTCTGACCTCTTACTGGTAATCCAATTCTATGACGAATTCCTCTATAACATCCTATATCCATCAGACGCTTGATATTTAGCTGATATTCTGATCGTAACTCTCCTTCAGTTTTTACACTATCTATCACTGATTTACGAATGCGATTAATTTCCTGATCGTTCCATTCATTTACTTTTTTATTTTCATTTACTCTTGCATCAGCTAGGATTTTTTTTGCTGTACTTTTTCCAATACCAAAAATATAGGATAAACCTATCATCCCTCTTTTGTTGTTAGGTAAGTCAATACCTGATATTCTTGTCATATTTTATGCTTGTCTTTGTTTTAATCTAGGATTTTTCTTATTTATAACAAATAAACGACCTTTTCTTTTAACAATTTTAGAATATAA
Organism: Candidatus Uzinura diaspidicola str. ASNER; assembly: GCA_000331975.1. GTDB lineage: Bacteria > Bacteroidota > Bacteroidia > Flavobacteriales > Blattabacteriaceae > Uzinura > Uzinura diaspidicola. Next base: position 155,761 of record CP003263.1, on the reverse strand, counting down.
CCCTCTTTTTTTTAATGATGTTCTTACTTTCATTTTAATGTTAATATCTATAAACTATTCTACCTTGAGAAAGATCGTATGGGGAAATTTCCGTCCTAACTTTGTCTCCTGGAAGGATTTTAATGTAATTCTTACGAATTTTTCCTGAAATATGAACCTTAATAACATGACCGCTATCTAACTTAGCACGAAACATGGCATTAGGTAATGCCTCAATTATTTCAGCATCTTTTTCTATGAATTTTTTTTTCATCATAATTATGTATGATTATGTTGTAATGTATCTAAAATTACCCCAACAATAATTAAAAGCGAAGATCCTCCATCAAAAAATGGATAGCATATTGGCTAATAAAATAGCCCCTGGAAAAGTTCTTTTAGAAACAATTTCACTATCTTTTCCATTTAGAAATTTATCATTACTGATATTATTAAGTAACATAATTGCTTCTGAAAATCTAATTACCTCACTCTCCTGAGTGCTGTAATTTTTAATATTCACTGACCTTATTGATATCATCATTAGTCTTAATATAGCTTATATATTGTAAACGAACTTTATTTGTATGATATACAGTGTAAAAGAAAGAATTTCTACAAAAGAATAAACCTATCACCTACTTCTAAACTATTACTAACTTCCATTACAATTTTTTCAGGAAAACGTGCTATAATAGCTGTCATAATAATAAATACCATTATATATCCCTTTATCTGTTATTTTTTCTCCAATCCACAAACAAAATAAAGTGCATAAAGTGCATAAAGTGCCTATAGTGCCTATAAGGCATACAAATTAAAAAAAAAAGCTTTTGTTTTAGAATCACTTAAATCTAAAATATACGCTTTAGGCATATAGAGGTAAAAATTTAGAAGTCAATGCAATAAGGTAAACAGGAGATTGAAGTAAGCATTTTACTATAGTTTGGCAACGATTAAAATACTTTATTTCTCTATTCACTATAGATAAAAATGTAAACGCAAAACTTATAAACTGTATAAAAATAGATGAAGAAATATAAGGCATAATTACTAAAGTAATAGAGGCATTACTAAAAATTAGTACTTTGATTTATTATCTACTTAAAAGATACTCCAGCAGAGGGAATGTAAGTTGCCAAACTATTAACAATAAAAAATAAAACATAATTAGTTTTTCTTCAATAGATTTTCCTCTATCCGTCTTCTCATAAAATGTGAATTACCTCGCCTCCTGCACTTTTAATAGATTCAATAGAAGATTTACTAAATTTATGAGCAGAAACCTTTAAAGATTCTGTAAGAAGGCAATATCCAATTATTTTAATAAAATCATGCTTTGATATATAGATTGCTTTTTTAAGAATTTCTGGTGTTACTTCTCTGAATAAGATTCTATTCTTTACATAAGATTGCAGTAAATCTATTTTTATGCAAAAATATGATTTTTTGTTTTTTTTAAACCCAAATTTAGGAATTCGTCGTTGAATAGGTAATTGTCCTCCTTCAAAACCTAATTTATCGGAAAACCCTGATCTAGACTTAGCACCTTTATGACCTCTTGTTGAGGTCCCTCCTTTCCCTGAACCTTGACCACGACCAATTCTTTTTCTTTTTTTCATAGAACCAAGAGGCATTTTTATTCTATTTTTATTAAATGTTCTACTTTTTTTATCATTCCAATTATCTGAGGTGTTGATATATGTTCAACTTGATGATTAAGCCTTTTTAAACCTAAAGCTATAAACGTTAATTTTTGTTGCAGTGGGCATTTTATAGTACTTTTAATTTGTGTAATCTTTATTTTAAATTTTATCATCTTCTAACTTTTAAAGAGTTTTTGTATAGAAAGACCTCTTTCTTTTGATATAGTTTTTATATCTCGCATTTTTGCGAGTGCATTAAATGTAGCTTTTATTACATTATGTGTATTAGAAGATCCTTTACTTTTAGAAAGAATATTTCTTAATCCTGCTACTTCTAGCACAGATCGAACAGAGCCACCTGCAATTATGCCAGTTCCTTCTGAAGCTGGCCTAAGAAAGACACGAGCCCCTGAATAACATGCTTCTTCTTCATGTGGTATACTTTTTTTAGGGCAATTACTAAAAAAAGACAGTTTCAAAAGATTTTTAAGAGCATTTTCTTCTGCCTTCGATACAGCTTCAGAAAAATCTTTTGATTTTCCTACTCCATACCCAATAATTCCATCTTGATTTCCTACTACTACTAATGCACGATAACTAAAATCTCTTCCTCCCTTAGTAACTTTTACTACACGATCTATAGTTATAATTCGAGAAATCTTCTTATCGTTTTCTGTAAGTTTAACTTTATTTTTAAACATATCAAAATTTTAATCCAATTTCTCTAGCTGCCTCAGCTAGAGCTTTTATACGTCCATGATACAGATAGCCATTCCTATCAAAAACAACTTCTTTAATACCAAGATCTAAGATATGTTTACCTATTTGTTTTCCTACAATCCTAGCTTTTTCAGATTTAGTACCTTGTATTTTTTTTCCCATTGTTGTTACTGTAGCCAGTGTCTCTCCCTTCATATCGTTAATCACTTGTACACTTATTTCTCTATTACTTCTAAAGACAGATAAACGAGGTCTATAGTTAGTTCCGTAAATTCTTTTACGAAAAATATACTTCATTCTTTGTCTTCTTTTTTTCTTTTCATTCATCTTAATTAAGCAGATTTACCAACTTTTTTTCTTACTTCCTCTCCTATATAACGAATACCTTTTCCTTGATAAGGGTCAGGTTTTTTAAAGGAACGAATTTTAGCTGCTACACTTCCAAGTAACTGTTTGTTATGCGATTTAAGTATTATTATAGAATTTTTACCTTTTTCTGACTTAGTTTCCATTTTTATTTCCGTAGGCGTTTCCATTATTATATTATGTGACAATCCTAAAGTAATCTCTAATCGTTGTCCTTGAATAGATACCCTATATCCTACTCCTACTAATTCAAGCTCCTTAGTAAATCCTTGTGTTACTCCAACAAACATATTTTGAATCAATGATCGATAAAGCCCATGTAAAGAACGATCTTCTTTACTAAAAGTAAAGATTTTTAATTTTATTTCTTGGTTATTCTTCTTAAATTCTAATTGAAGACGTGAAGAAATTCTTTGACTCAAAACTCCTAAAGGGCCATGTACTATGATGGTATGATTTTTAATTTCTAAAGTTATTCCAAGAGGAATCGATATTGGTTTTTTTCCAATTCTACTCATTTTAATATACATGACAAATTATTTCTCCTCCAAGGGTTTTTTTTCTTGCGGTTTTTTCTGTCATTATTCCACTTGAAGTAGATATAATTGCGATACCTAGTCCATTCAATATACGCGGTAACTTATTACAAGAACTATATTTTCTTAGACCAGGTCTACTAATACGTTTAATAGACCTTATTACTGGTGAATGTGTAAGACTATCATATTTTAAAGCAATTTTTATTTGTGGATAATCACTATTTTCAAATCTATAATTTGAAATATATCCTTGATTAAACAATATCTTAGTAATCTCTTTTTTAAATTTTGAAGAAGGAATTTTCACCACACGATGTCCTGCACTTAATGCATTTCTTATTCGTGTTAAAAAGTCAGCGATAGTATCAGTATACATATATTTTTACCAACTTGATTTTTTGACACCAGGAATTAAACCAAAGTTTACAAGATTCCTAAAAGAAATACGAGAAACACCAAACTTACGCATATAACCTCTAGAACGTCCTGTTAGTTTACATCTATTTCGCAACCGAACAGTACATGAATTTTTAGGTAGTTTTTGTAAGGCATCATAATCTCTGGATTTTTTTAGTTCGTTACGCTTTTTCTCGTATTTAGAACACAATTTTTTACGTTTAATTTCTCGTGCTTTTATAGATTCTTTAGCCATTTTTAAAAGGTAATCCAAGATGTTTCAATAAAGAGAATGCCTCTTTATTATTTTTAACTGATGTTACAAAAGTAATATCCAAACCAGAAATTTGTTTAACTTTTTCAATAGATATCTCTGGAAAAATTATTTGTTCCGATATTCCCATCGTATAATTTCCATATCCATCAAAACCTTTATTACTAATTCCATTAAAATCCCGTAATCTTGGTATTGCTATAGTAATAAGACGATCTAAAAATTCAAACATTTTATCTCTTCTTAGAGTAACTTTAATTCCTATTGGAATTCCTTTACGCAATTTAAAGCCAGCCTCATCTTTCTTAGAAAGACAAATAACAGCTCTCTGTCCAGCTATTGCACTGACTTCCTCAATAGCATGTTCTATCATTTTTTTATCCTCAAAAAAACCTCCAATACCTTTGTTTAAAACAATTTTTTGTAGTTTTGGTATTTGCATAGACGAAGAATATTTATTCTCGTCTATAAAGACTTTAGTTTTTTCTTTATACAATATTTTTATTCTTGGAATATAAGTCATTTTAAATTCTTTTTTAGTTCTGTACCTGAGCGTTTTGCTATCCTATGTTTTATTCCATTTTTAAATTCAAATCCTATTCTTGTTGGTTTTCCATTTATAGGATCGATAAGTGCTATTTTATTTAGATAAATAGGAGATTCTTGTCCAACTCCACCCATACTTTTACAATTAATACCTTTTACTATTGCTTTATTATCTTTAGGCAGAATCCTAATTACCTTCCCTTTAACTCCTTTATATTGTCCACTTAAAACAATAACTTTGTCTCCTACTTTAATTTTTAACATTTAAAGTACTTCAGATGCTAATGAAATAATTTTCATATATTGTCTCTCTCTTAATTCTCTAGGCACTGGTCCAAAAATACGAGTCCCCTTAACTTCTCCTGAAGTGTTAATAAGAACACAAGCATTATCATCAAAAGATAAATAAGATCCATCTTTACGATGAATCTTATTCTTTGTACGAACAACAACTGCCTTAGAAATTTCTCCTTTTTTAATATTACCTGATGGGATAGCTTCTTTTACTGAAACTACTATACGGTCTCCTATGCAGGCAAACCGTTTCCTCCCCCCCCCTAAAACACGAATAAGTAATACTTTTCTTGCACCTGTATTATCAGCTACTCTAAGTATAGATTCTTGTTGTAACATTTTATTTAACTTTTTCTATTATCCCAAATAATCTCCAACGTTTACTTTTGCTTAGTGGTCGTGTCTCCATTAATTGAACTAAATCTCCTATATTACAACTATTATTTTCATCGTGAGCTATATATTTTTTAGTTATAGATATAGGTTTCAGATAAGTAGAATGTTTTACACGTTTAGTTTCAGATACAATAATAGTTTTATTCATTTTATTGCTGGTTACTAGCCCAATTTTTTCTTTTCTTAAATTTCTTTTCATATTAAGCTGAATATAAGAATTCTTCAAATTAAGTTTGAAAACGTATAATCATTAGAAATGATAAATTTAGTTTTTATAGGTAGTTTTTGAGCAGCTAGACGTAAAGCTTCTTTTGCGTTGTCTAATGTAATATTGCTACTCAACTCAAATAAAATACGACCAGGTTTTACAGTAGCTACCCATAATTCTACTATACCTTTTCCTTTTCCCATCCTTACTTCTTGTGGTTTTTTTGTAAGTGGTTTATCTGGGAAAATATTAATCCACAATTGGCCTTCTCGTTTAATATAGCGTGTAGCTGCTACACGTGCTGCTTCAATTTGACGAGAGGTAATAAAATTGGACTCTAAGCTTTTTAATCCAAAAGTGCCAAAAGAAAGCATATTACCTCTCATAGCATTACCCTTTATACGCCCTTTTTGTTCTTTTTTATATTTAGTTTTTTTAGGTTGTAACATTTTTATAAATCTTATTTTTCTTTCTTTTTTTAATAAAACCTAACATAGAAAACATAGAATATAAATTTTTACGTTTCTGATAAATCTCCCCTTTCATAATCCATACTTTTATACCAATTATACCGTAAGAAGTATTTGCTTCTGCACTTGCATAGTCTATATCAGCTCTAAGAGTAGATAAAGGAATACTACCTTCTTTGTAAGATTCAGTTCTTGCCATTTCTACACCATTTATACGACCAGATACTTGCACTTTTATTCCTTCAGCATCCATTCTAAAATAAGCATCATTAATAGCATTTTTTATAGCTTTTTTATAGAATACTCTATTAGAAATCTTAATTGCTAGATTATTGGCTAATAAAAGTGCATCTAAAGTTCTATGATGTATTTCGAATATGTTGATTTGAATCTCTTTATTAGTAATTTTTTTTATTTTTTTTATCATTTCATCTACCTGTTTCCCTCCTTTTCCAATAATAATCCCAGGACGAGAAGTTGTAATCGTTATAGTAATAAATTTAAGTGTTCGTTCTATATATATTCTTGATAAAATTGCCTTTGAAAAATTTTCTTCAATATATCTTCGTATTTCATAATCTTCCTTTATTCTTTCTCCATAGTTTTTCCCTCCAAACCAATTTGAGTACCAACCTTTTATAAAGCCCAGTCGATTAGAAATCGGATTTATTTTATGTCCCATAAATATTTTTGCAATGTAATATTTATATGAGTAGAGTATTTTTTTATTCTATGACCTCTTCCTTGTGGCGCCGGTTGGATTCTTTTAAGAATTCGTGCTCTATCTACTTTAATTTCTTTAATATATAAATTAGATAAATCACTATTTTTATTCTTATTTTTCCAATTAGAAATAGTAGATAACAGAATTTTACTTAAAATAATAGATATATTTCTTCTATTATTATATTTTAATACTGACAAAGCTTTTACTACGTCCATATTACGAATCAAATCAGCTACAATTCTTATTTTTCTACAAGAAATTCTTATATTTCTTAAACTAGAAAAAACAATATGTTTTTTAAGTTCTTTCCTCTTTTCAGCGTTTATTCTTTTTCTTCTTCCCATAATTAATTTTTCTTTTTCTTCTTAGAAAAAGAATGTCTACTAAATGTTCTGGTCGGAGAAAACTCTCCTAATTTATGTCCAACCATATTTTCTGTTATATTTACATGAATAAATTTCCTACCGTTGTATACGGCTATAGTAAATCCAACAAAATCAGGTGAAATTGTAGAAGATCTAGACCAAGTCTTTATGATAACTTTTTTAGAGGTATTTTCAAGCACTTTTTTATATAATTTATAGTGTATATAGGGTCCTTTTTTTAATGAACGTGGCATAATTAGTTTTTAGTTTTTCTTTTTTTTGAAACAGTTTTATAACCATGAGCAAGAATTCCTTTTCTACTTCTAGGAAGACCACCAGTGGCTTTTCCTTCTCCCCCACCCATTGGATGATCGATAGGATTCATAGCAACAGCTCTTGTCCTTGGTCTTTTTCCTAACCAACGATTTCTACCAGCCTTCCCATAGACTTCAAACTGTTTATCAGAATTAGATATTGAGCCTATCGTTGCCCTGCAATTGTTTAAAACAATACGAATATCTCCTGATGGGAGTTTAATAGTTGCATATTTTCCTTCTCTTGCAACTAATTGAGCATAAGAGCCAGCACTACGAGCTATTTTTCCCCCTTGCCCTGGTTGTATTTCTAAACATGAAATAATAGTTCCTAAAGGAATTTTATTTAAGTATGTAGAATTTCCTATGTCTGGAGGAACATTGGTCCCAGAAATTACCTGTTTTCCTATTTTTAGGCCTTTCTGTGAAAGTATATAACGTTTTTCCCCATCAATATAATAAAGCAAAGAAATAAAAGAAGAACGATTAGGATCATATTCTATTGTTTTTACAGTTGCAGGAATATCTATTTTATCTCTTTTAAAATCAATAATACGGTATTTCCTTTTATGACCTCCCCCTAAATAACACATAGTCATTTTACCAACGTTATTTCTTCCTCCCGATGAAGAAATACCTTTTGTTAGTGATTTTTCTGGAAGAGATTTGTTTATTATATTAATAGTATTTGCTATTCTAAATCTCTGACAAGGAGTTTTAGGTTTATATTTTATTAATGACATAAGAAATAATTTGTTATACTTCTATATATTGACCTTCTTTTAATTCTATAAAGACTTTTTTTATTTTTCTGTATTTACTATAATTATTATTACTGTTTTTTTTACGCATCTTTTTAATAAGTAAAATCATTGTTCTAACTGTTTTTACAGTTACATTAAAACGTTTTTCTATCTCCTTTTTTATATTTAATTTATTTGCTTTGTAATGAAATAAAAATGTATAAATATTTTTCAATTCTTTTATTGAAAGAGATTTTTCAGTTATTATTGATTTTATGAAATAAATCATTGTGATTTAATTTTTTTTGTATAAGTTCAATAGAGCTTTCAACAAAAAATAACATTGAGGAATTAAGTAAATCGAAATTATTTAATTCATTTAAAGTCATTACTTTCTTTGTAATTAAATTTCTAGAAGACAAATAGAAACTTTTATTTGACTCAGATAGAATAAATAATGTTCGTTTATTTTCTGCATTGAAAGCACGAAGTATATTGACAATTTTTTTTGTACTTGGTATTTCAAATAAAAAATCTTCTATAACTTTTAAAGAGTTATCCTTCAATTTTTGACTAAGGATAGATTTTTTAGCTAAAGTCTTTACATATTTATTCAATTTATGATCATATCTTTTTAGTTTTGGCCCAAATATTCTAGAACCGCCCCTAAATATAGGATTTTTAATATCTCCTTTTCTAGATTGTCCTGTACCTTTTTGCCTATGTATTTTTCTAGTGCTTCCTGCTAATTCACTTCTTTCTTTTGTCTTATGCTTTCCTTGACGCTGTGCAGATAGATATCTTTTAATATCAAGATACACTATTTGTTTATGTAACTTTATATCAAATATAGAAGGATCTAAAGAAATTTTTTTCTCTGTTAGATTCCCATTTATATTGAAAACTGAAATTCTCATTTTCTTATTAATACATATCCACTATTATAGCCTGATATAGATCCTTTTACAAGTAAAAGATTTTTTTCAATATCTATTTTCAATAGTCTAAGATTATGGATAGTAACATTTCTTCCTCCCATTCTTCCACCCATCAACATTCCTTTAAAGACCCTTGAAGGATCTGAACCTGCTCCTATAGATCCAGGAGATCTCAATCTATTATGTTGACCATGTGAACTTTGTCCTACCCCTGAAAACCCATGACGCTTTACTACACCTTGAAATCCTTTTCCTTTAGATACTGACGTAATATCTACTAAATCTCCTTCAGTAAATATATTTACATCCACATATTGACCTATTTTAAAGTTGTTAGGAATTTTACACTTAAATTCTGCTAGTTTTTTTTTAGGAGAGACACTAACTTTTTTAAAGTGTCCAAAAAGGGGTTTAGATGTTTTTTTTTTTATTTTATCTTCAAATCCTAGTTGAATAGAGTTATATCCATCTCTTTCAATATTTTTTATTTGTAGAATAACACAAGGACCAGCTTGAATAATTGTACAAGGAATATGTTTTCCATTTTGTTCAAAAAAATTTGTCATTCCAATTTTTCTACCTATAATACCTGACATAAAATTATTATATTTTTATCTCTACCTCTACTCCACTAGAAATTTCTAATTTCATAAGTGCGTCAACTGTTTTTTGGCAAGAACTATAAATATCAATAATTCTTTTATGAGACAATAATTCATATTGATCGCGAGATTTTTTATTAACGTGAGGGGATCGCAAAACAGTAAAAATTTTTTTCTTAGTGGGAAGGCAAATGGGGCTATTTACGATAGCCCCAGTAATCTTAATAGTTTTTACTATTTTATCTACAGATTTATCTACTAGATAGTTATCATAAGAATTAAGTTTTATTCTTATTTTATAAAAAATGTTTTTTATCATAAATCTAATTTCTTTTAGAGATTATTTCTTCTGCAATATTCTGGGGGGAAGCATGATAATGGGAAAATTCCATTATTGCTGTTGCCCGTCCTGATGATAAAGTTCTTAATGTAGTTATATATCCAAACATTTCAGCTAATGGGACTTTAGCCTTAATAACTTTTGCCTGATTACGATCCTCCATTCCAGAAACTTCACCTCTACGTCTATTAATATCACTTACAATATCACCCAGATTTTCTTCTGAAGTAATAACCTCGAGTTTCATAATTGGTTCAAGAAGAATAGGTTTAGCATTTTTCGATGCTGCTTTAAAGCCAATTTTAGCAGCTAATTCAAATGAAAGTTGATCTGAGTCAACAGGATGATAAGAACCATCAATTAAAGTGATTTTTATTGCATCTACTTCGTAATTAGCAAGAGGACCACTTTTCATTGCTTCTTTAAAGCCTTTTTCTATTGAAGAAATAAATTCTTTAGGAATATTACCTCCTTTTACTGCATTAATAAACTCTAACCCATTTTTACCTCCTTTTAAAGGCTCAATTATAAAAATAATATCTGCAAATTTTCCACGACCTCCAGTTTGCTTTTTATAGACTTCTCTATGCTTATAATTTGCAGTAAGAGCTTCTTTGTATTCAACTTGAGGTTCTCCTGGAATAACTTCTACTTTAAATTCTCTTTTCATTCTATCTATTATAATATCAAGATGAAGTTCACCCATTCCAGATAAAATAGTTTGACCACTGGTTGAATCTGTACGAACATGAAGAGTAGGATCTTCTTCAAGAAGCTTAGTAAGAGCAATACCCATTTTATCTATGTCTGCTTTATATTTAGGTTCTAAAGCTAATCCAATAACTGGCTCAGGAAAAGAAATATTTTCAAGTACAATTGGTTTTTTTTCATCACATAGTGTATCTCCAGTTTTTATCTCTTTAAATCCTACTGCTGCTCCTATATCTCCTGCTTGAATACTATTAATAGGATTTTGTTTATTTGCATGCATCTGATAAATACGAGAAATTCGTTCTTTACTATCTGTTCGCGTATTAAGAATATATGATCCAGCATTCAATTTACCAGAATAAACTCTAAAAAAAGCTAAACGACCTACAAACGGATCTGTAGAAATTTTAAAAGCTAGTGCAGTAAAAGGTTCTTTCTCTGAAGGTTTTCTTTTTTCTTGAAAGCCAGTCTTTGGATTTCTTCCTATAATATCTTCTAGATCTACAGGTGATGGAAGATAACGACAAACTGCATCTAACATTGCCTGAACTCCTTTATTTTTAAAAGATGATCCACAAAGCATTGGAATAACATCTAATTTTATAGTAGCTTTTCTTAAAGTTTCGATAAGCTCATTTTCAGTAATAGATATTGGATCATCAAAAAATTTCTCAAGAATAAAATCATCATATCCAGCTAATACTTCAATTAGTCTTCTTCTATATTCCTCGACAATGTCTTTTAAATTTTCTGGAATAGCAACTCTTTTATAAGACATTCCATAGTTATTTTCATCCCAAATTATTGCTTTATTAGAAATAATATCTACTACTCCTTTAAAATCTTCTTCACTTCCTATTGGAACCTGTAAAGGCAATGGATTAATACCTATTTTTTTTTTTACTTCATTACAAACATTAAAAAAGTCAGCTCCTTGACGGTCCATTTTATTTACAAAACCTATTCGTGGTATACGATATTTATCTGCTTGTCTGCTAACTGTTTCTGACTGAGGTTCTACACCATCTACAGCACTAAATAAAATAACCATTCCATCTAATATTCGTAAAGAACGTTCTACTTCAACTGTAAAGTCTACATGTCCAGGTGTGTCAATAAGATTTATTTGATATTTATTATTACAATAAGTCCATTCACAGCGTGTAGCTGCAGAAGTTATAGTTATACCACGTTCTTGTTCTTGAATCATCCAATCCATAGTAGCAGCTCCATCATGTACTTCTCCTATTTTATAAGTCATTCCAGTATAAAAAAGAATGCGTTCTGTAGTAGTAGTTTTTCCTGCATCAATATGAGCCGCTATTCCAATATTTCTAGTATATTTTAGATTCTTTACCATAATTTAAATGTGAGAAAGCTTTATTAGATTCTGCCATTTTATGAGTGTCAATACGTTTTTTAACAGCTGCCCCTTCTTCTTTAGCAGCAGAAATTATTTCTGCTGCAAGTTTGGCTGACATACTTTTTTCATTTCTATTCCTGGCACACTTAATCAGCCATTTCATTGAAAGTGAAACTTTCCTATCAAGTCTAATTGGAGTAGGAATTTGAAAAGTAGAACCACCAATACGACGACTACGTAATTCTATATGAGGCATAATATTATTGAGAGCCTGTTTCCAGATTTCCAGTTCGCTTTTTTCAAAATTTTCTTTACTTTCTTTTACTATTTTCATAGCATCATAAAAAATGTTATATGCTAAATATTTTTTTCCATTTTTCATCAAATTATTGACAAAACGACTGACCAAGATATCTTTATATTTAGGATCTGTAATCCAATTCATTAATTGAATCTTTGTCATAAGATTTATTTTTTAGTTCCATATTTACTTCTTGATTGTTTACGATCTTGCACACCCGCAGTATCCATAGCACCACGTAAAATATGATAACGAACACCAGGTAAATCTTTCACTCGACCACCGCGAATTAAAACAATAGAATGCTCTTGTAAATTATGACCTTCTCCTGGAATATAAGCATTTATTTCTTTTCCATTCGTCAAACGAACCCTAGCTACTTTTCTCATAGCAGAGTTAGGTTTTTTAGGTGTAGTAGTATAAACACGTAAACATACACCTCTTCTTTGAGGACAAGAATCAAGAGCTGAAGATTTACTTTTCTTTTTAAAAGTTTTTCTTCCCTTTCTTATTAACTGTTGTATTGTTGGCATGATATTTAAAATATAAAAGGTTCTTCTTCTTTAGATTTGATGCCTAAACTATCATAAATATAGTTATAAGTTGAAAGTAATACAGTGCGTTCATTTATAAGAGCTATATTATGTTCAAAATGTGCAGAGACTTGCTTATCAAGTGTCGTTACTGTCCATCCATCTTTATGAAATTTAACACGATGTGTTCCTTGATTTATCATAGGTTCTATTGCAAGAACCATTCCTTCTACAAGTTCTTCCCCTAGTCCCTTACGACCATAGTTAGGAATTAGAGGATCTTCATGTATTTTTTTTCCCAATCCATGTCCAACTAGTTCTCTTACTACTCCATAACCTTTTTCTTCTACATAATTTTGAATATTATGCCCAATATCACCTATATAATTTCCTATATTACAAGAAGATATACCAATATAAAGAGAACGTTTAGTAACTTCCAAAAGTTTTTTAGTAGGAGCATCTATTTCTCCTACTTTAAATGTATAAGCTACATCTCCATAATACCCGTTTAATAACACACCACAATCAATAGATACTATATCTCCTTCATATAAAGGTTTATGATTAGGAATTCCATGCACTACTTGTTCATTAGTAGATACACAAAGAGTATTAGGAAAATCATAAAGACCTAAAAATGCAGGAATTCCTCCATTATCACGAAGAAATTCTTCAGCCAATTTGTCTAAATATAATGTATCTCTCCCTGGAGAAATTTCTAATGCTAGCATTCCTAGCATTTTAGAAACTAATTGAGAACTTTCTTTAATTAAAAAAAGTTCTTCTAAATTTTTAATAGTAATCATTTAACTACTATACTATTACCTCCAACCATTTCAAAAATAAACTATAAAGAAATACGTTTATATCCAGTAATAGTAATATTACTATTAAATTGTTTAAGGTAATTTTGTACTGTGATTTTTTGATTTTTAATATATTTTTGACATATTAATGTCTTCTCACAAAGAAATTTTTTTATTTTTCCTTGAATTATTTTTTCTAGTAAATCTTCAGATTTACCAAATCTACGTTCTTGTTCTTTAAGGATTTCTTTTTCTTTTTCAATAAAATTATATGGAATATCTTCTTCTTTTAGAGCTATTGGATTCATAGCTACAACCTGCATAGCCAATTCCTTTCCTATAATATGGACTCCTTTCGGAGCAGCCGAAAGGCCTACTAAAGCAGCTATTTTATTTCCGTGATGTACATACTTTTCTACAAAATAAGATTCTAATTTTTCAAAAAAATTCAAAGTTAATTTTTCTCCTATTATCGTCATATGTTCAAATAAGATTTCTTTTATACTTATGTTTCTTATAGAAGAAGATAAAATCTCATTCTTATCATTACAATCAATTGCTATTTCTGCAATTTCATTAGCAAGTTTTATAAACAAATCATTTTTAGCAACAAAATCAGTTTCACAATTTATGCCTATTATTATTCCTTTTTTATTATTTGAATTTACCTTACTTAAGACTATACCTTGAGTAGAATTCGTATTATGATCCGAACTATTATAAGTTTTATTTATACTGTTTTTTCTTAGATACTCAATAGCTTTCTCAATATTACCTTTCATCTCTAAAAGAGCTTTTTTACAATCAAAAATTCCAAAGCCAGTTTTTTCCCTTAGTTTTATGATATCATCAACATGAACTTTATACATTTTCTCTTAGTTTTAAGCCCTCTGAAAGAGACTCATTAATATAATGAAAAATAATTTCAATAGATTTTGAAGAATCATCATTAGCAGGAATAGGATAATCTACTTTTCTTGGATCTGAATTTGTATCAATAAGGCCAAATACAGGAATCTTAAGTTTTTTTGCTTCTTTAAGAGCAATATTTTCACATACAATATCTACTATAAAAATAGCTTCTGGCAAAGAATTCATCGCTGAAATTGAGCCTACATTTTCTTCAAGTTTCTTCTTAATACGATGAAGACTTAATAATTCTTTTTTAGAGAGAGAATTATAAGTTCCAGTTTTCTTTTCTCTTTCTAAAGTATTAAGCTTACAAATTGATTTGTGAAAAGTTGTAAAATTAGTTAACAAACCACCTAACCATCTTTCTGTAATATACGGCATATTATATTTTTTTGAAGTTTCTTCAACAATAAATTTGGCTTGTTTTTTAGTTGCAATGAATAATATTTTCTTCCCTGAAGCAACAATATCTTTGATTAAATTACAATATCTATTTAATTTTGATATTGTTTTATGAAGATTTATAATATGAATACCTTTTTTTTTACTATATATAAATGGTTTCATAAATGGACACCATTCATTTGTATAATGACCTAAATGAACATTTGCAGTTATTAACTCTTTAATATCTAATTTTAACATTCTATTAACGTTTAGAAAATTGAAATTTTTTTCTTGCTTTTTTTCTCCCAAATTTTTTACGTTCTACTTTTCTTGGATCTCGAGAAAGTAATCCTTTGGATTTTAATATAGAACGAGATAATGGAGAAATTTCACATAATGCTCTTGAAATTGCCAAACGAATTGCTTCTGCCTGACTATTAACTCCTCCCCCAAAGATTTTAATTTTTAAATCAAATTTACCATTTTTTTTGGTTAAAAATAATGGTTGAAGTACTTTTTCTTTTAAGATATAAGAGTTGAAATATTGATATAAATTAATATTATTAATAATAACTTTTCCAATTCCAGGAGATAAATATAAACGTGCAACTGCAGTTTTTCTTTTTCCTATTGTATGTAAAATTTTAGTTAAAAGCATTAACTAAATGATAATTATAGGTTTTTGAGCTTCATGCAAATGAAAAGATCCAGCATATACATAAAGATTTTTGTATATTTTAGCCCCCAACTTATTTTTTGGTAGCATTCCTCTTACAGAGGTTTCAAAAATTTTACATGGATTCCTCATCCATTGTTCATTAATACTTCTGTATCGTTGTCCTCCAGGAAAACCTGTATATCTAATATATTTTTTTTTCTTCCAATTATCTCCCTTAATACTTATCTTATCAATATTTATTACTATTACATAGTCTCCGCAGTTTATATGTGAAGTAAATAATATTTTATGTTTTCCTCTTAAAATTTGAGAAACGAAAGAAGCGAGTCTTCCAAGACTTTGGCTTGTTGCATCGATTAGTACCCATTTTCTTTTTAATAAAATTTTAGTGCCTGAAATTGTTTTATAACTTATAATATTCACTATCTTTAAAACTAACAATATATATAATATATAAAAATAACTAATAGTTTATTTACACTATTTACATTTACTGACAGAATAAAAACATATAATAATATATGGCATTTTTATTGTAAAAAGCATAATGCTTTATTTAAAATAATAAATGAATAAAATTATTGGTATTGATTTAGGAACAACCAATTCCTGCGTTGCTGTAATGGAAGGAAATGATCCAACAGTAATTCCTAATTCTGAAGGGAAACGCACTACACCTTCTATGGTAGCTTTTGTTGAAGGCGGTGAAATTAAAATAGGAGATCCAGCAAAACGTCAAGCTGTAACGAATGCTCAAAATACTATTTTTTCTATAAAAAGATTTATGGGAGCTAAATTTTCAGAGATTTCTTATGAAATAGATCGGGTTACCTATAAAATAGAAAAAGGTCCTAATAATACCCCCCGAGTAAATATAAAAAATAAGTTATATTCTCCACAAGAAATATCTGCAATGATATTACAGAAAATGAAAAAAACGGCAGAAGATTATCTTGGGGAAGAGGTAAATCGTGCTGTTATAACAGTTCCAGCTTACTTTAATGATGCACAAAGACAAGCTACTAAAGAAGCTGGAGAAATTGCAGGGTTAAAAGTAGAGAGAATTATTAATGAGCCTACGGCAGCTGCATTAGCATACGGATTAGATAAAAGCAAACAAGATAAGAAAATTGCTGTATATGACTTAGGAGGAGGCACTTTTGATATTTCTATTCTTGAATTAGGTGATGGTGTTTTTGAAGTATTAGCTACTAATGGAGACACAAAGCTTGGAGGAGATGATTTCGATGATATTATTATAAATTTTTTAGCAGATAGTTTTAAATCAGAAGAAGGGGTTGATTTACGAGAAGATTCTATGGCTCATCAAAGATTAAAAGAGGTAGCAGAAAAAGCTAAAATAGAATTATCATCTAGTATTCAAACTGAAATTAATTTACCATATATTACAGCAACTAATTCAGGTCCTAAACATCTAGTAAAAACTATTACAAGAGCAAAATTTGAAAAACTTTCCGATGAGTTAATTCGTCGTTCAATGTCACCTTGTAAAAAAGCTTTAGAAGCAGCCGGACTTATTACTAAAAATATTGATGAAGTAATTTTAGTAGGTGGAAGCACAAGAATACCTAAAATTCAAGAAGAAGTAGAATTGTTTTTTGGGAAAAAACCTTCAAAAGGTGTAAATCCGGATGAAGTAGTAGCTATAGGGGCAGCTATTCAAGGAGGAGTTCTTATTGGAGACATAAAAGATGTTCTTCTATTAGATGTAACACCGCTATCTTTAGGTATAGAAACTTTAGGTGGAGTATTTACTAAGCTTATTTCTGCAAATACTACTATTCCAACAAAAAAATCAGAATTATTTTCTACTGCTGAAGATAATCAGTCAGCAGTAACAATACGTGTTGGTCAAGGGGAACGACCTATGTTTAATGATAATAAAGAAATAGGACGCTTTGATCTTATAGATATTCCGCCAGCTCCTAGAGGAATTCCTAAAATTGAAGTAACATTCGATATTGATGCAAATGGAATTTTAAATGTTTCTGCTAAAAATAAAGAAACTGGAAAAGAACAGTCCATACGTATTGAAGCTTCTTCAGGATTAAACCAAAAAGAAATTGAAAGAATGAAACGTGAGGCACAAGAAAATGCTGAGAAAGATAAAAAAACAAAAGAAGAAATTGATACCCTTAATGCAGCTGATGCACTAATTTTTCAAACAGAAAAACAACTTAAAGATTATGGGGATAAACTTTCTACAGAAAAGAAGAAAAAAATAGAAGATAATTTAAATGATTGTAAAATGGCTTGTAAATCAAAACAAATAATCGAAATTGAGCGTACAAAAAAAGAACTTAATGATGCTTGGATAGAAGCTTCACAAGAATTATACAACAATTCTCCAAAAAATTCTACCAACAATTCTCCAAAAAATTCTTCTGAATCTGAAAATGTACAAGACATTGATTTTGAAGAAGTAAAATAATTCTAATCAAGTACATATTATATATTTTTTATACTCAAAATAATTTTATTGGCAATATTTCTTTTTCAAGAATTTTACAAGAACGTTGATATTGCTCTTCTATAATTTGATATATTTCTTCATCAATAATATATGCAGTAGTTTCACTATAAGGCTTATTGAAAGTATATTCATCTTCTCCAGAAGAATCATAATAAGAAATATTTCCAATACGTTTATTTAAACCAAATATAATTACTATAGACTTTGCTTGTTTCGTAGCATTTTCTTAATCATTAAGTGCTCCTGTAAGGAAATTACCAAAAATTATTTCTTCAGCTGCTCTACCTCCCAATAAAACACATATTTGTCTATCGACAGTAATATACCACGTAGACCCTAAAGATTTTCACCGAAGGATAATAGTTACCTTTACTAAAGGGTCTGAAAATTCTAAAAGCCAACTTATAAGTTTGTCATGAAATTTTATTCTTTTATCTTTTTTTTCTACCCCAGATACAGCATCAGAAAAATCCTGATGTTCAATTCTATTTTGATTTTTTTTAGCAGCTATCAACGCTGCTCCACTAAAGCCAGATATCTACACTTTCTAATATGTACTTGAAAAATTTCTTTTCTTTCTTTTAAATCAGGACGTAAAAGTGCTTTATCAAGAATATTTGTTTTAGTAGCAAAACCATCCATTTCTGTAAGCAATTTATTTAAAGTATTTTCTCTTTCATCATTAGATATATAATTATTTTTACTACGAGTACGACCTATTGCATCTATTTCATCAATAAAAATAATAGAAGGAGATTTAGCTTTTGCTTTCTTAAAAGATCTCTTACACGAGACGCTCCTACAAACATTTCTACAAAATCAGACCCAGATAAAGCAAAAAAAGGAACTTGTGTTTCACCTGCAACTTCTTTAGCTGATAAAGTTTTTCCAGTACCAGGAAGACCAATTAAAAGAACTCCTTTTGGGATTTTCCCTTCCAATAATATTTAATAGGCTTTTTAAGAAACTCTACAATTTCTTCTATTTCTTCCTTTGTACTTTCAATACCTGCTATGTCTTGAAACGTAATATC
The DNA here is from genome assembly GCA_000331975.1 of Candidatus Uzinura diaspidicola str. ASNER. GTDB lineage: Bacteria > Bacteroidota > Bacteroidia > Flavobacteriales > Blattabacteriaceae > Uzinura > Uzinura diaspidicola. The sequence goes on along the minus strand of CP003263.1, from coordinate 136,676 downwards.
AATATTATTTCTCTCATAACAAATTTTACCTTTGTATTTATTACTATTAGATTCTTCTACTTTTTTTAGTATACGTTTAAATAGGAAACTACCACAAAAAAAAGTTAATACGAAAAAAAATAAGTAATATAAAAGAAACTTTTTGATTTTATACCCTTCTTTATTTTTAAAGAATAAGATAGAATCTAATTCATAAATATTTCTGTATATATCAAATCTCCAATTTCAAATCTAAAATAAATGGAACTTATTAATCCAGACATTAACAAAAATATTATGTTTTCTTAAAAAAAAGCTCTTCATTAAGAAAAAAAGTATTATAAGCCTTATAAATAATATAAAGATTTTTTTTCCTTTTCTTATACATTTGATTTTTCAAATCATCATTTTCTTTTTAAGAAGCCTTTTCAACCAAAGTGTTTCTAGATCATAATATTTTCTTATAGATTTTTGAAAAATATTTACTAAAATATTATCATAATCCATTAATACCCATTGAGCATTTATTAGTCCTTCAATGTGAAAAGGTTTTTCTCCTATAATTTTCTCTTTTACTGAACTAACAATAGAAGAAACTTGTATTGAAGAACTTGCACTACAAATTAGGATATAATCAAAAAGAATATTTTCTATTTTTGTTAGATTTATAATCTTAATATTTGTTCCTTTTATTTTTTCTATGCTATTTAGAATAGCTTTAAGAACAGAATAATTATCTAATTTCAAGAGAAGATTTTTTTATATAGATGTCAAATATAAAAAATTTTATATTTAATAAATATGTCAAGATTTTGTCAAATTACAGGAAAAAAATCTATAGTAGGATATACTGTATCTCACTCTAATAATAGAACAAAACGCAGGTTTGATATTAATTTGTTTAATAAACGTTTTTATCTTTCACAAGAAAAAAAATGGATTAGATTAAAAGTATCAGCAGCAGGAATTAAGATTATAAATTCTATTGGAATACAAAAAGCTCTAGCTAAAAGAATTACTATTATTAATATAAACAATGGCAAAAAAAGTAAAAACAAATAGAATACAAATTATTCTTGAGTGCACGGAGCACAAAAAAAGTGGAAAATCTGGTGTTTCTCGTTATATATGTACAAAAATAAAAAAATACACCTTTACCTTTAAACTTAAAAAATACAATCCTATATTAAAAAAATATACTATTCATAAAGAAATTAAATAAAATGATAAAAAATATTCAAAAATCACCAGATAATTTGACAAAAAAAAGAACCAGAGTTATACGAATGATTAAATCACAAAAATCAAAAACGTATTTCTTTGAAGAAAAAATTGTTATAGCTGATCATATAAATAATTTCTTTCAAAGAAAATCTAAATAAGAGTATCCATTATTACTTCTATACTACAAAGCAAGTGTTTCCACTATAATACCACAATTATTTTGGGACCATATAGAAGAGTTTAGAGAACACTTATTAAAATCTTTACAAAAGAGACAAATGTTAGGGCAATTCAATACTTATATTTGTGTAAATATAATAGGAGGAATAATATTGGCTTTTCCTTACATATTTTTATGAACTTTGGTGTTTTATTAGACGCCAGGTCATTCTATCTTCTTCTATTTTATTTATTTTAGTACTTTTTTTTGGTAATTTTATATCCAATTTGGAGAAACTTTTAAAGTAAGCAACTTACCAGAAACTGATTATATTTCTATTATTACGAATTTAACTTTACTTATATTAGTAATTTCTGCTGCTATTACTCCTTCTGATTTATTAAGTATGTTTATTCCTTATACTACTAAAATTTTAAATATTGTTAGTTAATTATATCTCTTTCTATTTCTTTATATTTGATAATATCACGTTTATTAACTAATTTTCTTCCTTTTGCTAAAACAATTTTAAGTTTGGCATAACCTTTCTTATTAATAAATAATTTCGTTGGAATTATCGTAAAACGATATTTTTTAATTTTGCATTCTATTTTTCTTAGCTCTGAACTTTTCATAAGTAATTTTCTGTCTCTACGTGGAGAATAATTTTCAAATGTTGTAACCCATTCATATTTTGATATGAACATATTTATAATATAAAGTTCATTATTTTGCATTTTACAAAAACTTTCAGAAATAGAAACTTTATTCAATCTTATTGATTTTATTTCTGTTCCAAATAGTTGGATTCCTGCTATATACGATTCAAAAAAATCGTAATTAAAAAGAGCTTTTCTATTGAAAAATAATATTTCCTTATACAAAATTTGTATTCTAAATAGATTATTTTTATTAAAAATAATAATAATAAATATATAGAGTATCTATACAGTTTCTAATCTTTCTTTTCAATTTGGAGGGAAACATATTTTTGAAAAAAAGGGTAATTGTTATGGAATCATTGGATATTTTAGATCCGTAAAAAGTCCTTTCAGGAGAACAAGATCATATTTCTGGCTGCAAGATAAAAAAGAAATGGATGCGCTATATGCTAAAAACAAATTTTCAGAACAAGATGGGATTATAGCTGGTGAATTAGAGTAAAAATATGAACAAATGGGAGGATGATATTTTAGATATCTGCAACATAAAAAACTTAGCACGAAATGGATGGAAAATTTAAAGATTACTAGCTCAATGCTCTTTTTGGGAATCACCTTGACCTAGAAACTATAAGATGGTTAGAAGATTTTTTAGCAAATGTATGAAATACAGTAATTGTTGTATCTAATGATAGATATTTTCTATTTGTGATATAGATTTACAGGAAATTATAGTTTTTATTATCAATCTAGCTACCAAACAAAAATCACAAAAAAACAAAAAAATAGAGGAAAAACGCAAAGATTAAGTTCTAGAAGAAATTAAACCTTACTACAATAAGTAATTTCCCACTATTCTTTTGAACAAGAACGATCAGCAGGAGCTCAAAACCTTTCTACTCCTTAATGGAAAACCACTATTTAAAAATATCTACCTAACCTTAAAAAGGGTAGAAAAAATAGCCAAGCATTCCACTATCAGGAATAGCTTCACCTTTAAAAATGTGATTTTACATGGGTCATAACGACTAAGAGAACATACTTCCTTCTTAAACAAAAGAAAAGACAAGAAGAATATATTAGAGGGTTCTAGGTACGGAGCATGATTCTCTTAAAATAGAGTTCTTTCAGGGTGAAAAAATGCGTTGACCTTGAGTCAATTCCCGTTTAACTCATTAATATCGTTCAAAGGAACAATACTTATGTTCTATCATGAATTGATAAAAACTGTATGTAATCGTATACTTGAAATTGGTTCTATAGGGATCATAGAAAAGCAAATAATATTTTATATATGATATATCTTAAAGAAATAAGTTTACAAACTAGAAGAGATATTTTAAGGATGATACATAATGCAAAATCAGGACATCCTGGGGGATCTTTAGGCTCTACTGAATATTTTATAGCACTTTTTTATAAAATAATGTCTTTTCAGACAAAAAAAATAGAAGGAAAAGAAGAAGATATGTTTTTTCTATCTAATGGACATATTTCTGCTGTTTTGTATAGTGTTTTAGCTCGCAAAGGGTATTTTTCCATAGATGAACTAACTAAATTTAGAACAATTAACTCTCGTTTACAAGGACATCCTAGTGTATATGAAAAATTACCAGGAATACATGTAGCATCAGGGTCTCTGGGACAAGGTATGTCAGTAGCATTAGGAGCTGCCCAAGCAAAAACAATTTATAATGACTCTTATTTATCGTATAGTTATCATGGAGATGGTGAGATTAATGAAGGCCAAAATTGGGAAGCTATTTTATATGCAGGAGCTAAAAAAGTAGATAATTATATTGCTACTATAGATTATAATCATCAACAAATTGATGGAAATACTGATAAAGTGATGCATTTGGGCAATATTAAAATGAAATTTGAATCATTTGGATGGCAGGTTTTAGAAGAAACTAAAGGAAACTGCATTAATTCTGTTATAAAAATATTACAAAAGGCTAAAAAAAAAGCAAAAAAAGGTAAACCAATATGTATAATTCTACATACAGAAATGGGACATGGCGTAGACTTTATGAATGGGTCCTATCAATGGCATGGTAAATCGCCAAACGATGAAGAACTTAAAAAAGCATTGCATCAACTTCCTGAAACTATAGGAGATTATGATAAATGATAGTTATAAAAAAGAGTTAAAAGAAACTAGGGCAGGTTTTGGCGAAGCTCTTTTAGAATTAGGGAGAAATAATGAAAGAATAGTAGCTCTTTGCGCTGATTTAACAGGATCACTTTGCATGAAAAGGTTTTCTGAAGAGTTTACTGAAAGGTTTTTTCAAGTAGGAATTGCAGAATCAAATATGATAGGAATGGCTGCTGGTTTAGCTATTGGCGGCTGTATCCCATTTACTGGGACATTTGCTAATTTTTCTTCTTCTAGAGTTTATGACCAAATTCGTCAGTCTATTGCTTATTCAGAAAAAAATGTTAAAATATGTGCTTCACATGCTGGAATTAGTTTAGGTGAAGATGGGGCAACACATCAAATCTTAGAAGACATAGGAATGATAAAGATGCTTCCAGGAATGACAGTTATAAATACTTGTGATTTTTCTCAAACATATAAAGCTACATTAGCAATATCTAAGTCTGAAGTACCTACTTATTTACGATTTGGAAGACCTTCAGTACCCAATTTTACTAAGAACCATGATTTCAAAATTGGTAAAGGTATTGTTTTAACGGAAGGAAATGATGTCAGTATCATTGCAACTGGACATTTAGTTTGGGAATCACTTAAAGCATATAAAACTTTAGTAGAAGAAGGAATTACCTGTGATATTATTAATATTCACACTATAAAGCCTCTTGATGAAGAACTTATTCTTCAATCTATTGAAAAAACTGGCTGTGTAGTCACAGCTGAAGAACATAACTATTTAGGAGGATTAGGTGAAAGTATTGCACGTATTTTAGTAAATCATCTCCCTAAACCTCAAGAATTTGTAGCAGTTAATGATACTTTTGGAGAAAGTGGGAAACAAATAGAACTTATTAAAAAATATAAAATAGATAAAACTTCTATTGTAAAAAAAGTAAAAAGAGTAATAAAAAGAAAAAAAGTAGAGCTATAAGCCGGATTCTGTTTGTAACCTTTATTATTTATCTAGAATAAGAGTTACCACTTATCGCTAACTGCCGACCAACCGGAAGGTTGGGCTAAATTTTACCGGTAAAAATGGCATTTCACAGCACAGAGTTTGCCTGATTTCACTACAACCTAGCTATATTTTCTTTCTGTTGCACTTATCCTCATTTCGCAATGGATGGGTATTACCCATTGTGCTAAACCCAGTGCCCGGACTTTCCTCATTTATCGTTGAATGATAAAATGCAATAAAGTGTCCTACTTTATAAATCTTTATGTGCCCACGACTGGATTCGAACCAGCATTTTTAATACTACCACCTCAAGATAGCGTGTCTACCAATTTCACCACATAGGCTCTTATTATACTTTCTAATCTACGAAGATTTTAATTTTTAATTATAGGTGAATATAATTTTTTTTTGATAGATAAATCAATGGACATATGATTTATTTAAATAATTATCTATTGTTCTTACTTCTTTTTTAATATAGTCATATACTATGAAATTAGCACTAATTGGTTTTGGGAGAATGGGTAAAGCTATTGAAAAAATAGCTTTAAATCGCCAACATAATATTTTGCTTAAAAGTATATTTTGCCCAACATATAAAGATCTTAAAAATGTGGAGGTTGCTATAGAATTTAGCCATCCAGAATTTGCGTTTGCAAATATCAAAATTTGCCTGGAAGAGAATATTTCTGTAATTTCTGGTACTACTGGATGGTTATTTAAAATGGAAGAAATTAAAAATATTTGCTTAAGAAATTCAGGTACTTTTTTATATGCATCTAATTTTAGTATTGGGGTTAATCTATTTATTGAAATAAGTAGAAAGTTCGCTAAACTTATCAAGTCTTATAAAAAAGAATATGAAGTAGAAATAGAAGAAATACACCATGTAAATAAAAAAGATGTTCCAAGCGGAACAGCTATAAAATTAGCTAAATTTCTAATAAAAGAAGGTATAGCTAAAAAATGGGTTTTGGGAAAAAAAAAACAATACCAATTAGCAATAAGTTCAAAACGTTTTAAAAATTCCCCTGGTATACATGTAGTAAAATATCAATCAGTTATAGAAAATATTATTTTTAAGCATACAGCTCTTAAAAGAGAAGGCTTTGCGCTAGGAGCTATTATTGCTGCAGAATGGATAAATTATAAAAAAGGAATATTTTCTATGAAAGATGTACTAGAGATAGATTAAGCTATGAATTTTATTCCCAACTTTATAATTTTACAGTTGATATATTTTATAGGTACTTGGCGTCTTTATCAGAAAGCTGATACATAAGTTTTGGTCCTTTTTGCTTGTAGGCTAATATTATTTTTTCTCACTGTTATATCTGTAATAATGAATGGAATTCTTTGGGTAGAGTTTATATTCTATTTGGATTTTACATATATGGATATAAATTATCTTCCTTTTCATAATCTAAATAAAGATACGGTGATATTTGAAGCAATAATATTAGCTTATCCCTAGCTCTTCTATTGAACGAACTTTATTAATTGGAGAATACGGTTTACGCATTCCTCTTTTTCAATAAACTATACCATTAGATCTAAGACTCCCAGAATTTACTAAGCTAAAAAAAGGGGAAACAAGTGTATTTAACTATCTATACGATTATGATGGCATCCAATATCTACAGGTAGATAGAGGGAAAATTAAAGAGGGAAAATTAAAGAGGGAAAATTAAAGAGGGAAAATTAAAGAGGGAAAATTAAAGAGGGAAAATTAAAGAAAACAAAAGAAATTCCTTTGAACACGATATCATATTTCTTAAATATGAACAAAAAAAAGAACAATAAAATATTATCTATACAAAATTTTTCTTACATCCTTATATGCTAAAAAACTAGCAACATTGAAAACTATAAGTTTTACAAGAAATATTGATAATTACGGTCCATTATTTGTTCCAAAAAAAGGAGATATTATCTATATATCAAATATAAACATGGGAAAAAAATTATTCTAAATGGAAAAGAAACTAATAAATATAACTATAGTTAGATTCCATATATTGGGGCATTACCTACTTTAATTAGTAGTGATTGGGATAGAGAAAATCCATTATATTTTTTAAATCGTATTATGACTTTTATTGATTAATGCATACTATTTTATAAAAATGTCTATTTTAGCTTAGTGAAAAAAATAATATCAACAACAAATTATCCTATTTTTTTTGGAAAAACATCATACAAAAAATTTAAAAAATATCTATCTAAAAATAATAGATCAAAATTATTTATTTTATGTGACATAAATACATATAAATTCTGTTTAAAACATTTACAAAATAAAGTTTCTTTTTTAAGAAAATCTCAAGTTATATGTATTTCTCCTGGAGAAAAAGTTAAAAATATAGAAAGTTCTCTCTATATTTGGAGATCTCTATCAGCATGTAGAGCTGATAGAAATAGCCTTCTTATAAATTTAGGAGGAGGAGTTATTAATGATATAGGAGGATTTTCTGCTTCTATTTATAAGAGAGGCTTTGATTTTATTCATATTCCGACTACTTTGTTGTCTATGGTAGATGCCTCTATTGGAGGAAAAACTGGAATAGACTTAGATCATATTAAAAATGAAATTGGAGTATTTAGTTTTCCTATAATTATTATTATAGATTTTCATTATTTGAAAACCTTATGTTATAGAGAAATAATTTCAGGTAAAGCAGAAATTTTAAAACATGGGTTGATTTACGATAAAAATCTATGGATAAAACTTAAAAATAAATTTATAGAAAAAAAATATATCTGGAATGCAGAAATTTTTGCATCTATAACTATAAAACAAAATATTGTTAAAAAAGATCCTTATGAAATAAAAGGATTACGAAAAATCCTTAATTTTGGTCATTCAATAGGACATGGAATAGAGAGTTCTTTTCTCATAGAGAATTTTACTTTTTTACATGGAGAAGCTATAGCAATAGGAATTATTTGTGAATCATGGATTTCTTACCTTTTTAATAAGTTTCCTATATCGCAATACGAAGATATTAAAAATACTATTTTAGATAGTTATAGTTTTCCCATCATTAAAACTTTTGTAATACAAAAAATTATTAATCATATACAACATGATAAGAAAAATATAAAAGGATACATAAGATTTTCCTTATTAAAATTAATTGGTAACTGTAGTTTTGATCATAAAATTTCTATGGAAAACATTAAAAATGCACTTCTCTTAATAAAAAAATTAAATTTTAATATGTCTGAAAACCTTATACCGATTAATATTGAAAATGAAATAAAAACATCCTACATAGACTATTCTATGTCTGTTATAGTTTCAAGAGCCTTACCTGACGTTAGAGATGGATTAAAACCTGTGCATCGACGTGTGCTTTTTAGTATGTATGAACTTGGTATGATATTCAATAGACCATATAAAAAATCTGCTAGGGTCGTTGGTGAAGTTCTTGCTAAGTATCATCCTCATGGCGATATTTCTGTTTATGAAACTATGGTAAGAATGGCACAAGCATGGTCTTTACGTTATTTATTGATAGATGGACAAGGTAATTTTGGTTCTGTAGATGGTGATTCTCCAGCTGCAATGAGATATACAGAAGTGCGTTTGCAAAAAATCTCTGAAGAAATGCTCACTGAGCTTGATAAAAAAACTGTCAAAACTCAATTTAATTTTGACGATTCCTTAGAAGAACCTACTGTTCTTCCTACTCGCATTCCAAACCTTTTAATGAATGGTTCTTCGGGAATTGCAGTTGGTATGGCAACTAATATGGCTCCTCATAATTTATGTGAGTGCATAGACGCTATTTGTGCTTATATTGATAATCCTGAAATTAATGTTGATGATTTTATTAAATATATAAAAGCTCCTGATTTTCCTACTGGGGGAATTATTTATGGAATAGAAGGAATACAGGAAGCTTTTAGAACTGGAAAAGGCAGAATAATTTTACGTGCTAAAGTTAGATTAGAAGAAATAAACAAAAGAAATTGTATTATTGTAGATGAAATCCCTTATCAAGTTAATAAGGCAGAAATGATTTCTAAAACTTCCGAATTAGTTAAAGAAGGTAGATTAGAAGGAATTTTAAATATTCGTGATGAATCTAATCGAAAAGGAATTCGTATTGTTTTCAACTTAAAACAAGATGCCTCGCCAAATATTATACTTAATAATTTGTTTAAAAAAACAATGTTACAAACATCATTTAACATCAATAATATCGCATTAGTAAATGGACAACCCCTACAGCTTAACTTAAAAAAGTTAATTAAATATTTTGTCTCTCATAGGCATGAGATTGTTATTCGTAGGACTCAATTTGAGTTGCAAAAAGCAAAAGATCGGTGTCATCTTTTGGATGGATTATTGGTGGCATTAGATAATTTAGATATAGTAATTACTCATATTAAAACTTCTAAAACACCTGATAAAGCCTGTGAAGAACTTGGAAAAAAATTTAAATTGTCTGAAAGACAGACTCGTGCTATTTTAGATATACGTCTACAACGTTTAACAGGATTGGAACATGAAAAAATCAAATATGAGGTTGATGAACTTTCTAAGTCTATAAAAAAAAATCAAGAAATTCTTGAACACAAGCAACTTAGTATGAAAATAATAAAAAATGAATTACTAGAAATTAAGAATAAATATTCAGATCCTCGCAGGACATTAATTGAATCTTTTGGTAAAGAAGTAACTATAGAAGATTTAATTTACGATGAACAGATGGTATTAACTATCTCTAATAAGGGATATATAAAACGTACTCCTCTTTCAGAATATAAAAGACAATTGAGAGGGGGTATAGGAAATAGAGGAGCTAGCACAAAAAATGAAGATTTTCTAGAACATATACTCGTAGCATCAAACCATCAATATATGCTTCTTTTTACAAAAAAAGGTAAATGTTATTGTAAGCGTGTTTATGAGGTTCCTGAAAGATCTAAAAAATCTAAGGGAAGATTTATACAGAACTTGATTCAAATTCTACCAGAAGATAAAGTACAAGCATATATTATTCTAGGTAATTTTAAGGATTCTAAATATGTGAAAAAACATTATGTTGTAATGGTAACAGAGAATGGAAATATAAAAAAAACGCCTTTAGGACAGTATTCTAAGCCGAGAATACATGGAATAAAGGCAATTTCTATTCGTGAAGGAGATAAGCTGCTAGAAGCTAAACTAACTAACGGACAATGTGAAATTATTTTAGCTATTAAAAGTGGTAAAGCCATTAGATTTTCAGAAGATAAAGTTCGTTCAATGGGACGAACTGCTATTGGAGTAGTAGGAATAAACCTTATAGAAAAAAATGATAAAGTTATAGGAATGGTATGCATAGAAAAAGAAATAAAAGAGGATATTTTAGTAGTTTCAGAAAAAGGATATGGAAAAAGATCTTTGTTAGATGATTATAGAGTAACTAATAGATATTGTAAAGGAGTGAAAACCTTTAATATTACTAGAAAAACAGGAAATTTAATTGCTATTAAAAATGTAACAGAGACCAATGATATAATCATAATTAATAAATCTGGTTATACCATTAGATTATCTGTCTCAGAGCTACGAATTATGGGGCGAGCTACACAAGGAGTTAAATTGATAAATTTAAAAAAAGGAGATACGATTGCTGCTGTTGAAACAATTAAGATATTTTAAATTATCATAAGAATTGGATCTTCTAAATATTTTTTAATACTCTGTAAGAAGCTACTTCCAATAGCTCCATCTACTACACGATGATCACAAGCTAAACTTATTTTCATAATATTTCCTGGAACAACTAAACCATTGTTTATAATAGGTTTTTCCAAAATTGCACCAACAGAAAGAATACAAGAATTTGGTTGATTGATAATAGAGGTAAAACTTTCTATACCAAACATACCTAAATTAGAAATTGTAAAAGTACTTCCTTCCATTTCTTCTTGAGAAATCTTACGGGTTCTAGCTTTTCTAGCTTTTTCTTTAACTTCTAAAGAAATTTGTAGAAGGGTTTTTTTATCTGCATGAAGAATTACAGGGACAAGTAAACCTTCTTCTACCGCTATAGCTATTCCAATATGAATATTACTATGATAAATAGTTTTATCATTTTTCCATGAAGAATTTATTTGAGGATTGTCTTTTAAGGATAAAGCAGCCGCTTTAATAATAAAATCATTAAAAGATATTTTTTCTTCTTCTTTTAAATTTTTATTGATGATTGACCTAGATTTAATAGAATTTTTCATATCAATATCCATCATCAAGTAATAGTGAGGAGCAGTAAACTTAGATTCTGCTAGCCTTTTGGCAATTATTTTTCTTATTGAAGAGTTAATAACTGCATTTGCAGTTAAATGAGTAGTAGAAGCATTAATATTTTTAGAAATATCTATTTGATATTTTTCTATATCTCTTTTTATAATTCGTCCATTTGTTCCACTTCCTTTAATATCTTCTAAAGAAATTGACTTTTGTTTTGCCATTATTTTTGCTAATGGAGAAACTAAAAATCTTTCATTCTTAGTTTCATTCTTAGTTTCATTCTTAGTTTCATTCTTAGTTTCATTCTTAGTTTCATTCTTAGTTTCATTCTTAGTTTTATTCTTAGTTTTATATAGAGAAAGTATATTATTTATATCTATTTTTGTCTCTGTACTTTCTCCTATAATTGCTAGTAAACTATCTACTTTTGCACTTTTACCTTCTGGTATTCCTATATATTGTATATAGCCATTAAATTCTGATTCAAATTCTTGAATTGCTTTGTCAGTTTCTATTTCAGCTAATAAATCTCCTTCTGAAATCTTTTCACCAACTTTTTTATGCCATTTTATTATAATCCCCTCTTCCATTGTATCGCTTAATCGGGGCATAGTTATAAATTCTGCCATTTTAATAAAAATAAATTGTTTTATCTTCTTTCCCAAAAGGGGTAAAGGGCCGTGTCATAGACCATATTATACATATTTTCTATTGGGGGAAAATCTGATTTTTCTGCATATTCTACACATTCCTCTATACTATTTTTAACTTCTTCTTCTATTACTTTAAATGTTTCTTCATTGGCCCAATTATTATTTAATAAATGTTTTTTTACAAATAAAATAGGATCATTTTTTTTATATTTTTCTATTTCTTCTTTATTTCGATAAGGTTCAGCATCTGACATAGAATGACCTCTAAATCTATATGTTTTTAGTTCTAAAAACGTTGGACCTTTTCCATTCCTTGCTCGCTCCAAAGCTTCATCTGCAGCTTCAGCTATTTTTATTGGATTCATACCGTCAACAGGTCTAGATGGAATATCATAAGAACTACCTATTTTATAGATATCTGTCAAATTTGTAGTTCTTACCACAGAGGTACCCATAGCATATAGATTATTTTCGCACATAAAAATTACTGGAAGTTTCCAAAGAATAGCTAAATTAAAGCTTTCATGTAGGGCCCCTTGACGAACTGCACCATCTCCCATTAAAGTAATAGTTACTGCATTCCTATCAAAATATTTATCTGCGAAAGCAATCCCAGATCCCAAAGGGATTTGCCCTCCCACAATTCCATGCCCTCCATAAAATCGATGTTCTTTACTAAATATATGCATAGAACCACCCATTCCACAAGAAGTACCTGTATTTTTTCCATATAATTCAGCCATTATTTTTTTAGGATCTACTCCAATAGCCATAGGTAATATATGGCAACGATATCCAGTTATCATACTATCTTTGTTCATATCCATTACATGAGCTAATCCGGCAGGAATAGCTTCTTGTCCAGAATATAGATGTAAAAATCCTCTAATTTTTTGTTTAATATACAAAGAACGACACTTTTCTTCGAATCTTCTCCAATAAAACATATTATAATACCATTTAAAATAGGTATTCTTTGTTATTTCTTTCATTTTTTAAGTTATTGTAAAAAACAAATAAAATATATAAAAAAATATTGTGTCCTTCATATCATTTATTTCCCTTTAAAATATGTTTAATATCATATTAGTTTTTAATGTAATTTTAAATAAAAAATTTATAACCATATTAATGGTACAAATAATTTTCTTATCAGCATTCATAAGAATGAAAATTTCTTCTTTTTCAAATATACTTAATTTATACTCTTTAAGGAGTTTACTTATTTTTTTTTTTCTTAAAGAAGTAAAAAAAAGATCTCCTTTTTTCCAATTTCTTAAGGAAATAGGCCAAGATATTATAGAAAAATCTATAGAAATCAGAGCCTTATGATCCATAAAATCATTAACTTCAAGATGAAATTTAAAAGGATATCTTTTATGCCTTTCCTGTTGATAATTAAAGACCAAACGTCTTCTATAGTGTAGTAATCTATATCTTTTAGAATAGATATGTTTTCCAGTTGAAGTATGTAAAAATCTCTCTATATCAAGAAGATTACAGAAACCATAAGGAGAAAACAATCTATATAAATAACCATTAAGTGGTTTTATTTTTTTTAATTTACTTGTATTTAGTTCCCAATAAAAAGTATAATTCACAAAAATTATAGTTATTATTTTAAATATAATACTGATTGACTGCTGTATAAGTATGTAATCTCTTCTTAAGAAGAAAAGAGTTTTAGAATTTCTATCATAATAATTAGTTATAAGATCATTACGAATAGTATTTCGTAAATATTTAAAATCTTGATTACTTATATCTTCTCTCCACCAAATATTATTAATATTAGCAAATTGCAATATTTTTGTTTTAGTGAATGGCAATAAAGGTCGCAATAAAAATTTAGAAATTTCTGGGATACTTACTAATCCTTTTAAATTAGAAGAACGAAATAAATTCATAAAAAAAGTTTCTATTGTATCATCTAAATGATGTCCTAAAACTATATAACTTGCGTCTATATCTTTTAAAATTCTAAAAAACCAACCATAACGTAAACTCCTTGCAGCCATTTGTATAGATTTTTTTTTTTCTATACTATAGGTTTTAGTTTTAAACTTTTTATTGTAGAAAGGAATTTTTTGATGTTTACAAAAATCTTTAATAAAACATTCATCTTCCTTTGAGTCACTATATCTTAGTTGAAAATTTGCATGCACTACACTTATATATAATTTGGTATATTTTAAAATTTCTAGCAGTACCATACTATCTAATCCACCACTTACGGCAATTAAGATATGCATTCTTAACGGTAAAATGTTACTTAAATGGCTTAATAATTCCATTATTATAGTAAATAATAGATAATTTTTTATGAATAGAAAAAGCAATTTCTTCAGGAAAACGATTTACTATTTCTAGTTTATAAATTGATTTATTATAATATTTAATACGATTTGAAATGTGTTTATGGATAAAATATAGAAGTTTATCATCTGATAATGATGAAATCAGTGGGCGTTTATATTTTTGATAACGGATACGTTTAAAAATTTCTTCTGGAGAAAGATGTAAATAAAAGGTTATTCCTAACCTATTCAAAAAATAAATATTGTTACTAAAACAAGGAGTTCCTCCTCCTGTAGAAAGAACAATTTTTTTTTTTATACTTCTTAAAAACTGTAAGACATCTGTTTCAATTTTTCTAAAATAATTTTCACCGTTTTTAACGAAGATATTATGTATATCTTGGTTTTTCCAAGTAATAATAATATCATCTAAATCGTAAAATTTTTTTACTAAAGAAAAAGATAATAAACTACCTACAGTAGTCTTACCACTACCCATATACCCTATTAATATAATATACATATCTAAAGACCTGGTAGCTCAGTAGGTTAGAGCATTACACTTTTAATGTAAGGGTCCTGGGTTCGACTCCCAGTCAGGTTACAATATCTTATCCACATACCTTTAGAATTTTTAGTTTGTAGCATAACGCCTTTTTTAAGTAATTTAACCCTTTTAAATAATGAGATGAAACACATAATATTTCTATATTATATGGAAGGTTATTTTTCATATTTTCTTCAATCAAATCATATTTAGAAATTGCTAACAAACGGTCTTTCTCTAAAAGATTATATTTATAATAAGAAAGCTCTTGTAAAAGAATTTTATAAATATAAAGAATATTTTTTTCTTCAGCAGAAATTAAAAATAATAAAACTACATTACGTTCTATGTGTCGTAAAAACCGTAATCCGATTCCTTTTCCTTTACTTGCTCCTTTTAGTATCCCAGGAATATCAGAAATAATAAAAGATTTTTCCTCTTTATACTTTACATAACCTAATTTAGGAGTTATAGTCGTAAAAGCATAATTTCCAATTTTAGGTTTAGCTGAGGTAAGTACTGAAAGTAAAGTAGACTTTCCTGCATTAGGCAATCCTATCAATCCTACATCAGCTAATATTTTTAGCTCTAAAGTTATCCAGAGTTCTACTCCCTGTAACCCTGGTTGAGCGTAAAGAGGGGTTCTTTTAACAGAGTTTCTAAAATGCCAATTTCCTAATCCTCCTTTCCCTCCAGGTAAAACAAGACTTTCTTGTTTATTATGCATAATTTCACATAAAATGTTTCCTTGTTGATCTCTAGCAATAGTTCCTATTGGAACATTTAATATAAGTTTTTTTCCTGAAGCCCCCCTTTTTCGCGATCTTTTTCCTGTTAACCCATTTTTAGCTTTATAGTTTTTATTATATCTGAAGTGTAGTAAAGTACCTAAATTAGAATCTCCACGTAAAAAAATACTCCCTCCATCACCTCCATCGCCTCCATCAGGTCCACCTTTATAAACAAATTTTTCACGCCTAAAATGTACTATACCATTTCCACCATCTCCACTTCTACAAAAAATATTTACTTTATCTATAAAACTTTCAAAAGTCATAGTTGTGATTAAAATTTCACGTAAAGACTATAAATGAATACATTTTCCATAAGCGTTAGCTATAGCTTCTATTACACCTTCACTTAAAGTTGGGTGAGGATGTATAGTATTTATAATATCATGAGCAGTAGTTTCAAGTTTACGTGCTACTACTGCTTCCATTATCATTTCAGTTACACCTTTTCCTATCATGTGACATCCTAGCCATTCACCGTAATTAGCATCGAATATAACTTTAATAAAGCCTTCTGTTTCTCCATTTGCATTAGCTTTTCCTGATGCAGAAAAAATAAACTTACCAACTTTTATTTTATAACCTTTTTTTATAGCTTTTTCCTCGGTAAGTCCTACAGAAGAAATTTCCGGAATACAATAGATACAACTAGGAATATTTTTATAATCTAATGGAGAAGGATTTAGTCCTTTTATATTATCTACGCAGATAATAGCCTCTGCTGAGGCTACATGTGCTAAAGCTGGACCATCTACTAAATCGCCTATTGCAAAATATCCTTCTATATTAGTACGATAAAAATCATCAACTAAAATATGTCCTTTTTCTAAAGTAATTCCTACTGTATCTAAACCTATATTTTCTATATTAGGTGTAATACCTACTGCAGATAATGCTATATCTGCTTCTATCTTAGATTTTTTTTTAGAGTCTTTAATAGATAGATGAACGCCTGTTTTGGCGACATCCACTCCTTCGATATAAGAAGAAGTAAATACTTTTATTCCGTTCCTTTTAAAAGATTTCTCTAATTCTTGAGAGACTTCTATATCTTCAAGTGGTAGAATTCTATTCATAGATTCTATCAAACTGACTTGAACGCCCATAGCATTATAAAAATAAGCAAACTCAACTCCAATTACACCACCTCCAACTACTACCATCCTATGAGGAAGTGAAGAAAGAGTAAGAGCCTCTCTGTATCCTATAATTTTCTTACCATCTTGTGGTAGATTCTGTATCTTTTTTGAACTTGCTCCTGTCGCTATAATGATAAAAGAAGCTTTATACTCCATTTCTTTTCCTTCATTAGTTGTAATCCTAATTTTTTTTCCTTCTTTTAATTCTGCTTTACCAAAGAAAACGTTAATTTTATTCTTTTGCATTAAGAAACTAATACCTTTACTCATTTTTTCTGAGACAGCGCGACTACGCTCGATAATACTAGAAAAATTTATCTGAATATTATCAGATTTTATACCGTAAAATGAAGCTTTTTTTAAAGTAGAAAAAATTTGTGCACTAGTTAATAAAGCTTTTGTGGGTATACAGCCCCAATTTAAACAAATACCTCCTAATTTTTCTTTTTCTATTATAGCAGTTTTAAATCCTAGCTGCGCTGCTCTTATAGCAGCGACATAACCTCCAGGACCAGAGCCTATAATTACTAAATCAAAATCATACATATTATTAGCTAAGATATTTTTTAAAGACAAGTTAATATTCTTGTTGGAAGGAAGTAGGTCTTCCTCTATTAAATGTCAGAATGACAATAAGACTATTATGGCAATACTTTGGATTTCCCTTCCCTTTACTTAAAAAAGTTAGTAAATGAATTTAGATAAAAAAGAACCCTTTTCCTACTTTAATGAAAGTGTTAAAAGGGTTTTAGAAAGAGAGCTTTTTAAAAAAAAAATAGTAGAACAAAAAAACAAATTTTTACGTATTTTTTCAGATTTTGAAAATTATAAAAAACGTATACAAAAAGAAAAATTTGAATTAGTCAAACTCGCCAATCAAGAAGTAGTTGTAGAACTCATACCAGTTCTGGATGATTTTGAACGTTGTTTATTAGAAATAAAAAAAGACAACAACGTAAATATAATTATAGGTATTAAGTTGATATACGAAAAGTTTTTTAGTGTTCTTAAAAAGAAGGGTATAAAGCAGATTAAAACAAAGAAAGGAGATCATTTCAGTACAGATATTCATGAAGCTTTATCTCAAATTAAAGCTACTTCACAAGATCTTAAAGGTAAAATCATTGATATTGTAGAAATGGGTTATCTTTTATACGATAAAGTAGTACGTCATGCAAAAGTAATCGTTGGAAAATAAAAATTGATGAAAAAAAAAGATTATTATGATATACTAGGAATATCAAAAACTGCATCTGAAGATGATATAAAGAAGGCCTATAGAAAATTGGCAATTCGCTATCATCCTGATAAAAATCCAGGAAACAAAATTGCAGAAGAAAAATTTAAGGAAGCTGCGGAAGCTTATGAAGTGCTAAGTTCTCCTGAAAAGAGAAATATTTATGATAAATATGGATATGAAGGATTAGGAGGAATAAATGCTTCTCAGAGAGAAGCTGGTTATACAAATGCAGGCATGAAAGATCTTTTTGGAGATTTTTTTGGCTCTGCTTTCTCAAGTTTTAGTTTTACAGGAGGGCGTAGTTTTAAGGGAAGTGATTTACGTATTCGTATAAAGCTTTCTTTGGAAGAAATTTCTAGAGGGGTTGAAAAGAAAGTTAAAGTTAAGCGAATGAAAAAAGCTAAGGGGGTAAGATTTAAAACTTGTATTCATTGCAATGGAAATGGTAAAATTTCTCAAATTAAAAATACTGTTATTGGTAAATTTAGAACAATGACTACATGTAGCTATTGTAATGGTAGTGGAAAAATGATAGATAATATTCCTACTGGAGCTAATAGACAAGGAATGATTAATGAAGAAGAGCTAGTAAATATTACTATCCCTCAAGGAATAACTGAAGGTATAAACTTAAAATTATCAGGAAAAGGAAATGAAGGAGATCATTTTGAAGGATCTCACGGAGATTTAATAGTAATTATTGAGGAGATTCCTCATGAAATTTTCAAGAGAGATGGTGTTAATATTCATTATAATCTATACATTTCGATACCTGAAGCTGTTTTAGGTACAAGTAAAGAGGTTCCTACTTTAAATGAAAAAGTACGACTTTTTATAGAGGGTGGTACGGATTCTGGTAAAATTATTAACATAAAAGGAAAAGGTATTCGTAATATAGAAACCCATAGTTATGGCGATTTATTAGTACATATTCATGTTTGGACTCCAAAAAAACTTAGTAAAGATTTAAAACAAATATTTGAAAAAATTAAACATGATGAAAATTTTAAACCCATGATAAAGTAAAAGATTTGTTTTAAATCTTTGTATGAAAAAAGTAATTGTAGGTATATCAGGTGGAGTGGATTCTAGTGTAGCTGCTATGCTTCTAAAAGCACAAGGTTATAAAGTAATTGGTATTTTTTTACGAAACTGGAACTATCCAAATTATAGAGAAAACGAAAAATGTCATTGGATAGAGGATAGTATAGATGCTATGTTAATTTGTCAGCAGTTAAATATTCCTTTTCATATTATAGATATGAGAATAGAATATAAAAAATTAGTAGTTGATTATATGTTTAAGGAATATTCTAGTGGACGAACTCCTAATCCCGACGTTTTATGTAATCGAGATATAAAGTTCAATATTTTTCTAAAACAATCTATTTCTCTAGAAGCAGATTTTATCGCAACTGGACACTATGCTATATGTAAAAAAAAAAATAAAAGAAATCATATTTTTTATCAATTGTTAGAAGGAGCAGATAAAAAAAAAGATCAATCTTACTTTCTCTGTCAACTTAATCAAGAACAACTTTCCAAGAGCATATTTCCTATTGGTAAATATAGTAAATATCAAGTTAGAAAAAAAGCAGAAGAAGCGGGCTTGATTACCTCAAAAAAAAAAGATTCACAAGGACTTTGCTTTGTTGGAAAGATACGAATTTCAGATTTTTTACAGACCCAATTGAGATGTAAATTGGGAGATATTATAGAAATATCTTCTAATGATCCTATTTACCAATCGCCTATTATCCCAATTTCTGCAAAAGAAGAAGGTTTTATTTCTATTTTTACAAATAGAAGAAAATATAACTTTGGTAAAGTTATTGGACAGCATTTTGGGGCACATTTATTCACCAAAGGACAACGTAAAGGTATTAGAATAGGAGGGTATACAGAAGGACTATTTGTCCTAGACACAGATATTGATAACAATATTTTATATGTAGGTATAGGAGAAAATCATCCAGGACTTTATAAAAATGCACTCTTTATAAAAGAAGAAGATATTCACTGGATAAGTGAAGACCTAGCTTTGTTTCAAGGAAATAAACTAAACGTAAAATGTCGCATTAGGTATAGACAAGATTTACAACATGCTCAGTTACAACGTGTAATAAAAGGACTTTATATAACTTTTGAAAAGCCTCAGAAAACTATTAATGAAGGTCAATTTGCTGCGTGGTATTTAAAGGAAGCATTGATTGGATCAGGGATAATATCTTAATGTTTCAGTATTCAGTAATAGGTGATATTTAGCTTTAATAACTTACTATTCTCAGTAGCTAGTGGTAGTATAGTAGGAACATACAGATATTCACAAATAGATTTTGAACTTCAAGTTTACAGATGAGTCTATTAAATTATTCTTTATATAGTAGAGTTTTTCTAAAGAGAGATTGAACAAAATTTTTAATAGAACAATATCCTATATAAATAGGATTCCTTAGAATTTCTTTAACAAAAATAAAAGATCCTTTTCATAATCTAAATAAAGATATGGTGATATTTGAAGCAATATACTCCCTTAAATTTCTATTAAGAGAAAGAAAAGTAAGCAATTGTTGTAATCCTAGTTCTATGTTATGTAAGAGATAAAAATTGCACGACCTTAGCTCTTAAATCTTTTTTTCCAAGAATATTAATATATATCAAGATAAGCCTTAAGAAGGCTGCTATGTGAACTTTTACGAAGTTTTTTACATGCTTGTTCTTTAATTTGACGGACCCGTTCTCTTGTTAGGTCGTGTTCTTGTCCTATTTCTTCAAGTGTTCTAGGAGGGTTTCCATCTAAACCAAAACATTTTTCAGTAATATCACGCTCTCTTGGAGAAAGTTTACTCATTAAACGCATGATATCTATACGAAGAGATTCTTTTATAAGACTGTCATCAGGACGAGGCGATTCATCAGAGTATATAACATCATACAAATTAGAATCCTCTCCATCTTCCAATGGAGCATCCATAGAAATATATTTTCCAGTAATTTTTATAGAATCTTTTATATCCTCTTCATTGATATCAAGAACCTCTCCTATTTCTTGAACTGATGGAGTACGTTCGTATTTTTGCTCTAGATAATTATACATTTTATTTACTTTACTCATTAAGGCACATTTATTCATTGGTAAACGAACTAAACGAGAGCACTCAGCTATAGCTTGCATTATTGATTGCCTGCACCACCAAACTGCATAAGAAATAAATTTAAATCCTTTTGTTGGATCAAAACGCTTAGCTGCCTTTATAAGACCTAAATTCCCTTCATTAATTAGATCCCCAAGACTTAATCCTTGGTTCTGATATTGTTTACTAACAGAAACTACAAAACGCAAATTAGCCTTTACTAACTTATTTAATGCAACTTCATCTCCTTTTTTAATTCGTAGAGCTAATTCTACTTCTTCTTCAGGAGATAAAAGAGATTCTTTTCCAATTTCATGTAGATATTTATCTAATGAAGGTGTATCTCGGTTAGTTACTTGTTTAGTAATTTTAAGTTGTCTCATAAAAAATTATCCTCATCTTCACTCAAGACTAGGTAAAAGAACCTTTCTAGAAATTATAATTTTTCTACTTATGCTATCTATTCCCATAAATTTTACCCTAATAATATCCCCTATTTTTAATACATCTTCAACATTTTTCTCATGCTCCCAGTTTATTTCTGAAATATGTAAAAGATATTCTTTCCCAGGTAAAATTTCTACGATAGCTCCAAACTCTTTAAGATATTTTACTTTTGCATCATAAACACCTCCTAATTCTGGCAGAAATGTAATGTTTTTAATGCAATCAGTAGCTTTATTAATTTTATTCTCTTCTTTCCCAAAAATTTCTACTATCCCAAATTCTCCTTTTTCTTTTATAGTAATAATTGTATTTGTTTTTTTTTGAATTTCTTGAATAGTTTTCCCTCCAGGTCCTATTACAAAACCAATAGATCCCTTAGTGATCTTTAAATTGAATATTTTAGGAATATTTGGCTTCATAGGCACTCTTGGCATAGAGAGTGTTTTTAACATTTCTTGTAATATAAATATACGTCCTTGATATGCTTGTTTAAATACTTTTTTCAAAATCTTATAAGATATACCATCAATTTTAATGTCCATTTGACATGCTGTAATTCCTTTTTTTGTTCCTGCTACCTTCAAATCCATATCACCAATATAATCTTCATCACCAAGAATATCTGAAAGAATAATCTCTTTACCTTTGTCCATAATCAAACCCATTGCTAGACCAGATGCAGGTCTTTTAATAGAAATTCCAGCATCCATCAAAGCTAGTGTTCCCGCACAAACAGTAGCCATAGATGAAGATCCGTTAGATTCTAAAATCTCAGAGACTATACGTATTGTATAGGGTGTATTTTCAGGTATAATATTTTTTAATGCTGACTGTGCAAGATTTCCATGTCCTACTTCTCGTCTAGATACTCCTCTTAAAAGTCTAATATCTCCTGTTGAAAACGGAGGAAAATTATAGTGTAAATAAAACTTTTCATTTTCTTCTTTAATGGCATTATCTATACGATTAACATCATTAGATGATCCCAAAGTCACATAAGAAAGAGATTGAGTTTCTCCTCGCATAAATAAAGCAGAACCATGTGCACTTGGAATACAATCAACAGTACTAAATAAAGATCGTATTTCTTTTGAAGTTCGTCCATCAATGCGATGATTTTCTCTAATTATTAAATCACGAATTGATTCTCTCTTCAATTGAAGATAATAATGATGCATAAATTTCTTTGGCTCTAATATTTCTTTCTCATAAAATCTTTTAATTCTAGATCTTTTTACTCTTTTTGCTAAGTGTACTTGAGCTTCTATCTGATTTTTTATTGCTTTATGAGCAAATAAAATAGCCTCTAATATTTCTTCTTCTGATACCTCTTTCATTTCTCCTTCCATCATAATAATAGACTCTTTAGAACCTCCTATTACCAAATCAATATCAGAGTTTAAAACATCATGTAAACTAGGATTGATAATAAATCTTCCTCCAGTTATTCTAACTAAACGAACCTCAGAAATAGGACCATAAAACGGAATATCTGAAATCGCTAAAGATGCAGAAGCAGCTAAAGCTGCTAGTACATTAGGCAATATTTCATCATCATACGATAGTAAAGAAACCATTATTTGAATATCTGCAAATAAATTTGTTGGAAATAAAGGACGCAAGACACGATCAACAATGCGCATTGTTAATATTTCTTCCTCAAAAGCTCTTCCTTCTCTCTTTATAAATCCTCCTGGAATTTTTCCTACGGCAGAATAATTCTGCCTATAATCTACGATGAGAGGCAAGATATCAACATCTTCTT
This sequence comes from Candidatus Uzinura diaspidicola str. ASNER, assembly GCA_000331975.1. GTDB lineage: Bacteria > Bacteroidota > Bacteroidia > Flavobacteriales > Blattabacteriaceae > Uzinura > Uzinura diaspidicola. The sequence continues at coordinate 113,275 of CP003263.1, read as the reverse complement.
TTCCCTCTTTTTCTGCTACTACAGAAGCCAAAAGCATCGTATTCCCCATACTAACTACAACTGATCCATTAGACTGTTTAGCAAGTAACCCAGTATCTATCGATATGTTTCTTCCGTCTGAAAGATGTATATTATCTAAAATAGGATTTTCTATCATCTAGTAATTATTTTCTTATTTCTAATTTAATAATGATATTTCTATATATTTCAATATTACTATTCTTTATATATTTTAGTAGCTTACGACGCTTTCCAACTAAAGTTAGTAAGGATTTTTGAGAATTCAGATCCTTTTTATGTCTTTTAAGATGTTCAGTAATATGTTGAATTCTACCAGTAAAAATGTTAATTTGAACTTCGGAAGATCCTGTATCGTAAGGAGATTTTACTAATTTTTTACTCATAAAATAATGCATATTATGCAAATATAAATAAAAGAAACATGCGAAAAAAGTAAATATATATAGCAATGAAAAAATAAGTAGTATGTCTTCGGGCTCATAGTTGATCTATATTTTTTTCTTTGCCAAATAATTTCTAATCCTATATCTAGAATATGAAAATGGTATTTCTTGCACAATTCTTTTACAATATTCTTTCTCCGCCTAGAGAGAGCGATAAGAAATACTATCAAACATTTTTTCTACTGTTAGTTTCTTTTTATAGTACTGTATTTCTTTATTTTTTTTCATATATATTATATATATTTTCTTTCTATGAAAAAAGTAATTCATCCAAAAAACTATAGAATAGTTGCTTTTAAAGATATGAGCAACGAAGAAGTTTTTTTATGTCGTTCTACAGCAGAAACAAAAGAAAGTATAGATATAAATGGGGTCATTTATCCATTGATAAAGATAGAAATATCAAGTAGTTCACATCCCTTTTATACAGGAAAAATGAAATATGTAGATTCGGCAGGTAGAATAGATAAGTACTTTAAAAAATATAATAGAAAGAATGGACCATCCTCTACTTAAAGTTTTCTGTAATTAGAAAAAGAACAAATCATAGATTCCATCCACAATTTGCACCAGGAACAAAGTCTAAATTATCAAAAAGTGCACTAGAATATTTTATTTGAGCAGATACAGCAATCATAGCAGCGTTATCAGTAGCGAATTCTACTGGAAGCAAATGGAGTTTCAATCCTTTTTTACTTGCAACTTTACTAAATTTAGTACGTACATAGGAGTTTGAAGAAACTCCTCCTGATAATGCAATGGAAAAAATTTTAGTTTGCCTTATTGCTAACAACATTTTGTCAAAGAGTAAATCTATCAATGATTTCTGGATAGAAGCACAAATATCATAAAGGTTATGAATAATAAATTTTGGGTCTTTTTTCAACTCTTTACGTATAAAAGAGAAAAATTGTGTTTTCAAGCCACTAAAACTAAAATCTAATCCACCTATTTTAGGTTTAGAAAAAAATATTTTTTTAGGATTGCCATTCTTAGCATAATAGTCGATCCAGATTCCACCAGGATATGGTAATCCTGCTATTTTAGCAATCTTATCAAAAGCCTCTCCAACAGCATCATCTATAGTTTGACCTAGAATCGTCATCTTAAAAAAATTTTCTACTAGAATAATTTGAGTGTGCCCTCCACTTATTGTTAAACATAAAAATGGAAACTTGGGAGAAGATCTTCCTTCTATCTCTATAAAATGAGACAATATATGAGCCTGGATGTGATGTACTCCAATTATAGGGATCATCCAAGCTATGGCTAGAGACTTAGCAAAACTTGCTCCAATAAGCAACGAGCCAATTAATCCTGGCCCTTTAGTGAATGCAACAGCATCAATTTGTTTTTTTACTATATTGGCTTCAAATATAGCCTGATGAACTAAAAGAACGATATCTCTCTGATGATATCGTGAAGCTATTTCAGGATTTACTCCTCCATAAAAATTATGGATATGTTGAACTCCTATAATATTTGACAAAATTGAATTTCCTTTTACAATGGCAATAGCTGTATCATCACAAGATGATTCTATTGCAAGTAGAATAGGTTTTTTCATGACAACAAAAAAATTAAATTATAACAATCATATATTTCTAGGAGAGTTGCCGGAGTGGTTAACGGGATAGTTTGCTAAACTATTTACGGGTAGCCGTAACGTGGGTTCGGTTCCCACACTCTCCGCAAATTGTTACTACACAGAACACAATAAGTGATCATAAAAAAGTTAAAAGGAAAAACATTGATCGAAATACTCTTTAAAATTGGATTTAGAAGGAAAGAAAAAGGATTGCGTATGTTATACATTATAAATAGAAAAGGAATATCAAAAATAGGAGTTTGTGTAGCAAAAAAAAAATTAGAGGCTCTGTAGAAAGAAACGCTATCAAAAGAAGAATAAGAATAGCTTTTATAAGCTATAGAAAAAAATAAAATTCTTACAAATTAATATAATTATATTTTTTTTTGGGATACAAAAAAAATACCTAGCTTAAAAAGCTTAAAACTCTTAATGAAGAAAATTCTTCATAGAGATTGTATCTAAGATAAAATCTTATATGCCTTAATGATTGCAGAACAAAACTGTTCTGCCTCATCTAAAGTATTGTAAACAGCGAAACTAGCTCGCACTATCCCTATTTCATCTAAAGCATGAATAAGAGGTTGTACACAATGATGCCCTGTTCTTACGAAAATACCCATTCTATCCAAAATACATCCAACATCAAATGAATGTATACCTAATAAATTTAAAGCTATAATAGCTGAACGTGGTGCATCTTTTGCGTAGAATAAAAGATTAGGATTTTGTTTTAGTTCTTTACTAACTTCAGTTATACAATATTTTTCATACTTTTGAATACGCTCAATTCCTATCTCCTCTAGAAATTTTAAAGCACTATTCCAAGCAATAATTCCAGAAATATTTGGTGACCCAGCTTCTAATTTATAGGGAAGCTTAGCGTATAAAGTTCTTTCATAAGATACTTCCTTAATCATCTCTCCGCCTCCTTGCCATGGAAAAAACTTCTCAAGTAGCTTTTTTTTTCCATATAAAACCCCTATTCCATTAGGGCCATACATTTTGTGAGCTGAAAAAGCATAAAAATCTACATTAAGTTCTCTTACATCAATCTTAGTATGTCCAGCTCCTTGAGCTCCATCTATAAATACCCAAACTCCTTTAGAATGAGCCATTTCAATAATTTTTTTTATAGGATTTACGACTCCGAAAATATTTGAAATATGATTAATAGCGACTAATTTTGTACGGTAGTTCAATAGGTTCTCAAAAGACTGTAAATTTAAACAAGAATTTTCATCTATTGGAATAGCCCTAATATGTAATTTTTTTCTATTAGAAAGCAATTGCCAAGGAACAATGTTTGAATGATGTTCAAACTCAGAAAGTATAATCTCATCTCCATAATCAACAAAAGAGTTCATGGAGGCAGCTAACAAATTAATAGATTCAGTGGTACCTTTAGTGAATATAATTTCTTCAATATTTGAAGCATTGATAAATCTACATATAGATTCACGACTTTCTTCTATAGCTTTTGTAGCTAATTGACTTATATAGTGAATTCCTCTATGGACATTAGCATTAAAAGTGCGATAATACGTATCTATCGATCGCATAACTCTTAATGGTTTTTGAGTAGTAGAAGCATTATCTAGGTAAATACATGGTTTATTATAGATACTTTGATAAAAGATTGGAAAATCTTTTCGTAATTCAAGAATTTCTGCTGGGGATAACATTTTTATTTATTTCTTTTTTTATCAAATTTTTTAGTTTTTTAAAAGAAAGCCATTCTAAAACTTCCTTTGAAAATGCAAATAGCTTTTTGCTTATAGCTTCAGATTTAGGAATTCCCCTAGATCGTAAATAAAAAATTTCTTGAGTATTTAATTGTCCAACTATACATCCATGAGAACATTTTACATCTTCAGCAAAAATTTCTAGTTGAGGATTAGCTTTTACCTTAGCTTCATTCGAAAGTAAAATATTAGTACTTTTCTGAATGGCATTAGTTTTTTTTGCTTCATTTAAAACAATGATCTTCCCATTAAAATTTGTATTAGCCCTTTTATCAAAAATACCTTTATATATATCCCTGCTTTTACCATTAGGCAAAATGTGTTCTATTAGAGTGTTATGGATTATATGTTCTTGAAGAATACTAAGACCATTAATATGAGAATGAATCTCCTTACCTAATTGGTATATAGATAAAAAATTCATAATTGATACTCCACAAAATGAAAAAGTATTGATATTACAATAGCTTCTATTATCTTGGATAATAGAAGTATGATCAAAGAAATAAGTAGTAGGTCTATCATCCTTTATTTTACAAAAATCTAAATAGCTATCTGCATTCATATAGACCTCAGTTACCGAACTAAATTTTTCTTTACCTAAACTTAAATTTTTATGACTTTCAATAATTTTTACACAAGAACCTTTTCCTAAAAAAATAAAATTTCTAGTATTAAACAATATACTTTTTGTACATGCTCCAGTAGATATATAAAGTATTTCTATCGGTTTTTCCACAAAAGCACCTTCAGTGAAATATAGATAAGCTACTTCTTTAGAAAAAAATCTCTCGTAATAGAGATCTACTATTTTATAGAGGGATCTGTTATAATGATATATTCCATCTATAAATACAAAGCGAAAGCTATCAAAATCCTCTAATAAAAAATGTAACTTTCGTATTCTTACTATCGAAGTAGTAAACAATGTATAATTAAGATCATTAGCATATTTATGATTTTTTACCTCTTGTTTTTTTGTTTCAAACAAATTTATTGTTTTAGATCGTAAATTATACATATACCTATATATAGGTATATGTAATTGTTTTTTTACAGTATAAAAATAAACAATACTTTTTTTAAATTCCATTAAACTGGCTTTATCCAAGAATATCCATTTTTTTCAATATCTAGAGCAAGTTTTTTTCCTCCTGATTTAACCATTTTTCCACGGTAAAGTACATGAACAAAATCAGGCACTATATATTTAAGAATACGATAATAGTGGGTAATGATTAAAATAGCATTTTTTTTTGACTTAAATGCATTGATGCCTTGAGAAACTGTCCGCAAGGCATCAATATCTAGACCAGAGTCAGTCTCATCTAAAATAGAAAGTTTTGGGTTGAGCATTGCCATTTGAAAAATTTCATTACGTTTTTTTTCCCCCCCTGAAAATCCCTCATTTAAAGAACGAGAAAGAAAATTTTTATCCATTCCAAAAATCTCTAATTTTTTACGTATGGTTTTCAACATATCGTGTATTGGCATATCTTCGAGGCCTCTCGCTTTTCGCAAAGAATTAACAGATGTACGTATAAAATTAGTAACAGATACTCCAGGAATCTCAATAGGATCTTGAAAAGAAAGAAAAATACCTCTCTGAGCACGTTCTTCAGGAGATAGATGTATGATCTTTTCTCCTTCAAAACGGATAATACCAGTTGTTACCTTATATTCTTTCTTTCCTGCAATTACTGAAGAAAGTGTACTTTTTCCTGACCCGTTTGGTCCCATAATAGCATGTACCTCCCCTGCATTTATATGCAAATTTATACCCTTTAGTAAAGGTTTTTCTTCTATTGAGACGTGAAGATTTTCAATCTTTAGCATATAAATATTATTAGCCAACAGACCCATCTAAAGAAATTTCCAATAATTTCCTAGCTTCAATTGCAAATTCTAAAGGTAATTTATTGAGCACATCCCTACTAAAACCGTTGATAATTAATGAAACAGATTTTTCAGAGTCTATACCTCTTTGATTACAATAAAAAATTTGGTCTTCTTCTATTTTTGAGATAGTTGCTTCATGTTCTATACTTGCAGTAGAATTTCTTACTTCTATATAGGGAAAAGTATACGCTCCACATTCATTTCCAATTAGCAAAGAATCACATTGAGAAAAATTTCTTGCATTTTCTGCTTTTGAAGCAACTTTTACCAGACCTCTATAACTATTTTTAGATTTTCCAGCAGAAATTCCTTTAGAGAGGATTGTACTTTTTGTATTATTTCCAATATGAATCATTTTAGTTCCTGTATCAGCTTGCTGATAGTTTTTTGTCAATGCTACTGAATAAAATTCTCCGATAGAGTCATCTCCTTGGAGAATACAAGATGGATATTTCCAAGTAATAGATGAGCCAGTTTCTATTTGTGTCCAGGAAATCTTCGCTTGTCTTTCGCAAAGACCACGCTTCGTTACAAAATTATATACCCCTCCATTTCCCTGTTTATCGCCAGGAAACCAATTTTGTACAGTAGAATATTTAATTTCAGATCCTTCTAAAGCAACTAATTCTACTACTGCTGCATGTAGTTGATTTTCTTTCCGTTGAGGTGCTGTACATCCTTCCAAATAACTAACATAAGATCCTTTATCAGCAATAACTAAAGTTCGTTCGAATTGACCTATTCCTCCTTCATTTATTCTGAAATAAGTAGATAATTCTATTGGACAAGATATTCTTTTTGGGATATAACAAAAAGATCCGTCAGAAAATACCGCTGAATTCAGCGAAGCATAAAAGTTATCATTTTTATTAACTACTTTACCAAGATATTTTTTTACCAATTCAGGATACTTAATTATAGCTTCACTAATTGAACAGAAGATAATTCCTTTATCTTCTAAAGTTTTTTTAAAGGTAGAAGCTACTAAAATTGAATCCATTACTACATCAATGGCGATTCCATTTATACGCTTCTGTTCTTCAAAAGAAAAACCTAACTTTGTTAAAGTAGTTCCTAAACTTGGATCTCCTTTCAGAGGTTTAATTATAGGCGCAGAATAATAACTAATATCTTGATATTTTTTTTTTTTAAATTTTACATTTCCCCATTTAGGCTCCATCATTTCTTTCCATAAACGAAAAGCATCTAAGCGCCAATACATCAACCAAAAAGGTTCTTTTTTTTTTTCTGAAAGTGTACGAATAGTATCTTCATTTAAGCCTTGAGAAAATTTATCTGCCTCAATTGATGTATAAAAACCATATTTGTAATCAAAATCTTTAATTTCTCTAGTTTTCATACAAGAAAGTTACATATATAGTATACTCATCATCTTCACATTGCATTTTATATACTTCTTCTTTCATTAACTTTTCGCTAAATCTACAATTTTATATGATTAACTGAAGTTAAATAAGTTCTATCACAATTTGATAAATATTATCAGGTTTATTCATAGTATAATAATGAATGATTGGAATACCTGCTTCTTTAAGTTCTATTGATTGATTAAGTGCCCATTTTATTCCTATATAAAATATATCCTTTTTATAATTTATAATTTTCTTTACAAGTTTAGTTGGAATATTAACATAAAAATTAGAAGGAATGCTTTTAAGCTGATCTATTGAAGAAATAGGTTTTATTCCTGGAATAATGGGAACTTCTAAACCGGCAAAACGCATTATTTCTATATATTCAAAATATTGATTATTGTCAAAAAACATTTGCGTCATCACAAAATATGACCCTGCTTTAATTTTTTCAGAAAGTCTAAAAATATCTTCTTCTATATTGGGAGCTTCGAAATGTTTTTCTGGGTAACATGCTATACCAATGCAAAAATCAGAAGCATGCCTATTTTTTAATGCTTCATCTAGATAGATCCCATTGTTTAATGCTACTACTTGTTTGACAAGTTCTATTGAATAACTATGTGCACTTGTTTCTGTCGTAAATTTCATCATATCACCACGAATAATTAAAATATTGTATACCCCTAAAAAATTTAATTCTATCAGTGCATCTTCTGTCATTTGTTTTGTAAAACCTCTACAAAGAAAATGCGGAATAGCATCTATTTCATATTTAGACATAATTGCTCCACATATAGAAACAGTCCCTGTCCGTCTTAACCTCTTCTGTACTTCATTATCTCTATGTGATGTAACGTTTACGAAAGGGGGGTTAAATTCTATCAAAGTATATAAAGTATTAAAAATTTCTAGTATATTATGATCTCTTAATGGCGGAAGAATCTCAAAAGAATATATGGTTTTTTTTATATTAGCAATGTGCGAAGTAATTTTCATATCTGATATGAAGAAAAAAGGATTTCTTTAAATCCAGTATAAGGAATTAATGTTTCAGGTATCTCTATAGATTTAGATGTTTGAGAGTTTTCAAGAAGAACAGCTAAGATACGTTGTACAGCTATGGAACTGCCATTAAGTGAATGGCAAATTTGCGTTTTTCCTCTATTGGTTTTTTTATAGCGTAATTTAAGTCTATTAGATTGAAAATTTGTACAATTAGATATAGAACTTACTTCTAACCATTGATTTTGAGTATAAGAATATATTTCAAAGTCATAGGTTATTGCAGAAGTAAATCCCATATCTCCACCACATAGACGAAGTAAACGAAAAGGCAAATTTAAGGAAATTAAAATATTTTTTACATGTTGCACCATTTCTTGCAATGCATAATATGAAAAATCCGGAGTGGTGATTTGAATAATCTCAACTTTATCAAATTGATGCAAACGATTTAATCCTCTTACATTAGCTCCATAAGATCCAGCTTCTCTTCTAAAACAGGGTGTATAGGCTGTAATTTTAATAGGTAATTGACTCTCTTTAAGAATTATCTCACGATAACAGTTCATTAGTGGGATTTCTCCAGTAGAAATCAGATAGAGATTATCTTTCTCAAGATAATACATTTGTTTTTCTTTATCAGGGATTTGACCTGTAGCTATAATAGCTACAGGTCTTACTAAAAATGGGACCGCATATTCTATATATCCTCCTTGTAAATTATATTCAATAAAATATTCAATCATTGCTCTATGCAACCTAGCCACTTTTCCCTTATAAATAGTAAACCCAGACCCACTAATTTTTGCTCCCAATTCACAATTTATAAGTTCCATTTTTTTAGAAAACTCCCAATGAGAAAGTTTTTTGATAGTAGATAAATTAATTTTTCCATGATTATATATAATCTCATTATATTTTGATGAATAGCCTTTCTTTATATATTCATGGGGAATATTAGGGATACTAAGTAAGTTTTTTAAAAGCTCTTTACTTACTGAAGATAGTATAGTTTTTCTATAAATTAGATCTTTTTTTAGATTATTATATTTATCATATAAGGCTATTGCCTTTTCGTTTTTACCTATTTGAATAAGCTTATTTATTTGTCTGGAAATTTTATTGAAAGAAAAAAAAAAAGCATCACGTTTTAATTGTATTCTTCTTTTATCATCCAATAAGTATAAAATTTTCTTTATTATAGATAACATTCCTTCTATTTCTAAAAAATAACGTTTTTTAAGGCCTTCTATTACTTTTTCTTTATTTTCTTCTATAAAAAGAGCTTGTAACATAAAACAAATTTACGTTTTACAGTGAATATGAAATATACATTATTTTCCACCATGCTTTATTTTAAATAACGTTCTAATTATGTATCTTACATAGTAGAAATTTGTGTAGAAAATGAGCCTAAAGGCTAGTTCTAGTTATCATCTACGGTAAGAGTTAGAGTTATTATAATGTAAGTGTAACAAATGCTATTTTACTATCATTTATCAATACTAATTTTGGATTTACTATTAAAAATAATGGAGAGGTAATTCTTATTTATTTCTATTCTCGGAAAAAACTTATTAAAAAGGCTAAAGTAGAAATAGAAAAAGGACACTACTTCAGCTAGTGATAGATTTATATATAAAGTAATATTTGACTGTTTTTTATGAATATAAAAGAATTACTACAAAAAAAAACCTTATTTTTCAGGAGGTTATTGTTAATGGGTGGGTACGTTATTTTCGAAGTAATCGTTTTATCATCATGAATGATGGATCTACTTTAAAAGATCTGCAGATAATTGTTATGGAATCAAATTTCTCTAAAGAGTTATTAAAAAAAATTACAATAGGTATTGCTTTGCAAATAAGAGGAATTTTTACAGAAAGTACAGGGAAAAAACAATTAGCAGAGGTAATTTCTACAGTTATTCAGATTTATAATAAGGTTTCTGTTAGCGAAATTAATAAAACAATTTTACAACCTAAGTTTCATAAGCCAGAGACACTTAGAGATCAAGCACATTTACGCTTTCGAACTAAATTATTTAGTTCTATAATGCGAATTCGCCATCAACTATCTTTTTGTGCACATGAATATTTTTATTATCAGGGTTTTTTTTATATACATACCCCTATTATTACTTCTTCAGATGCTGAAGGAGTAGGGGGTATGTTTAAAGTGACAATTTTTAATTTAAACGATCTACCAAAAGATGATCAACAATATATAGATCATACAAAGGATTTTTTTGGACATGAAACTTATCTTTCAGTATCTGGACAGCTGGAAGGAGAAACTGCAGCTCTATCCTTAGGACAAATTTATACATTTGGACCTACTTTTCGAGCAGAAAACTCTAATACTTTAAGGCATCTATCAGAGTTTTGGATGATCGAACCTGAAATAGCCTTCTACGAAATTACAGATAATATGAATTTAGCTGAAGATATTTTAAATTATTTTTTAATAAAAATCTTAAAAAGATGCAAGGAAGATATCTATTATCTCAAATCTAAGGAAGATATGCTATTAGAACGTCTACAGTTAATAGTAGATAATTCTTTCTGTAGAATAAGCTATACAGAAGCAATAACGATTTTAACTAGCCAACCTAAAATTAAACATACAATTCATTGGGGAATTGATCTTCTATCTGAACATGAACGATATTTAGTAGAACATTTTTGTAGGCCTATAATTTTATTAGATGCTCCAGCAGAGGGAAAGGCATTTTATATGCGTTTAAATGATGATGAAAAAACTGTTAGTTCTATGGATATTCTTTTCCCTCGAATTGGAGAAGTGATAGGAGGATCACAAAGAGAAGAAAGATACGAACTATTATTAAATAGGATGCAAACCTTAGATATATATGAGAAACCATATTGGTGGTACCTCGATACACGAAGATTTGGATCCGTTCCCCATAGCGGATTTGGGTTGGGATTTGATCGTTTAGTTCAATTTATTACTGGTATATTAAATATAAGAGATATTATTCCATTTCCAAGAACGCCTAAAAATGCAGAATTTTAAACAGAAGCTACAACAAAAATTCTTTCCACAGCAAATTCATCTTCAAAAGCTAATAGAGCTCCCTACTTTAGCTTTTGAAGAACGTATTTCTCAAGAAATAGAGGAAAATCCTCTATTAGAAATTGAGAAAAATATGAATGAGGAAACTAATTCGTCTATAGATGATGACATATATGAACTTGATAAAGAAGATTTTCTTTATGACGATGAAATTCAAGAGTATAAAACTGAGGTACATGTTAATAAAAGAAGCAATAATATTTTACCCAAACTAATAAAAAATAATAATGTTTATGAACATCTTAGATCACAACTTTGTCACTTAAAATTAACAGATGAAGAATTTATAGTAGCTGATTTTATTTTAGGTAATATAGATGAAGAAGGATATTTACGTAGAGAATATCATGAACTAATTAATGACATAGCTTTTGTAATAGAACAAAGGGTAGATCTTTATAAAATAGAAAGACTTGTCGAAATTGTTCAAACCCTGGAACCTTCTGGTATAGGGGCTAGAAATTTAAGAGAATGCTTATTGATACAGCTTGAACATAAACCAAGTTCTCCAACTATATTAGCTGCAAAGCTTATTATTAATGATAATTTTGATTTGTTATGTAAAAAACAATATAAAAAAATTAAGGAACGTCTTAAATTGAATCATAATGAACTACATTCTGCCATAAATGAAATAAAATGTCTTAATCCAAAACCAGGAAAAATGTATGATGAAGTCAGTACTTTTGATACAATACAAATAGTGCCTGATTTTTTATTGCGTATCGAAGAAAACCTACTTGAACTTTTCCTTAATAGACGTAATACTAGGGAACTTTGTATTACTCCTTACTATATAAAAATGCTACGTTTTTTTCAAGAAAATTCATTCACCAACAAAAAAAATATAGTCTTCATAAAGAAAAAACTTGAGAAAGCTAAATGGTTTATTGACGCTATTAAACAAAGAAAAAAAACACTTTTATTCACTATGAAAGCCATTTTAAATTTTCAAAAAGAATACTTTTTTAGCGGCGAAAAGCAAAAAATACGTCCTATGACTCTGAAAAATATTGCTGAATATCTAAACATGGAAATATCAACGGTGTCTCGTGTGGTAAATAGAAAATATATAGAAACACCGTTTGGAACTCTTTTATTGAAAGATTTATTCTCAGAAAAAATTTTTCATTCTTATGGAAAAGAAGTATCTAATATAGAAGTAAAATATATTCTTTCAAATTTGATTGATAAAGAAGATCGTAAATCACCATTTACTGATGAAAAAATATCTTTAATATTAAAAAAAAAGGGATATAATGTAGCGAGAAGGACAATAGCAAAATATAGAGAACAACTTCATATTCCTATAGCTAGACTACGAAAAACTTTATTAGGAGACTACTGCTCTTTCCCTTCACCTTCAATTAATAGATAGAATCTTCCTTTTTTTCTTTTAAACCTTACAATACCATTTTTAGCGGCATGTATTGTATGATCTTTACCCATAAAAACATTTTTTCCTGGATGAAATTTTGTCCCTCGCTGACGAACAATAATATTTCCTTTTTCTGCTAGTTCTCCTCCAAATATTTTTACCCCTAAACGATTTCCTTCCGAATCTCGTCCATTCCTTGAACTTCCTACTCCCTTTTTATGAGCCATGATTATTTAAAGAGATAATTTTTATTATGGAAATGTTTTGTCTATGTCCGCGAAGGAGCTGATATCCTTTTCTTCTTTTTTTTTAAATATAGTAACTTTATCATCTTTAATATGTGCCATAATTTTACCTTTTACTTGTACTTTCTCTGTAATAATTTTTCCTAATAAAAAAATAGTATGGAAGATGATTTCTTCCCCTTCCTTATATCCCCCTCCTAAATCTCGAACATAGAGTAATTTATCTGGGAGAACTTTATATTGTCTCCCAGCTATTTCTACAATAGCATACATTGCATACATTTTATATGTAAATATACAATTGTTTTACTAATGATATTTGCTCATTCTTTTCCCCCTTGAATTTTAAGAACAGACATAAAAATAGAATGAGGAACTTCTACTTTACCAAAAGAGAGCATTTTTTTTTTCCTTTTTTTTGCTTTAACAATAGTTTTCTTTTTCTAGAAATATCTCCTCCGTAACATTTTGCAGTCACATCCTTCCTTACTGCTTTTATAGTCTCTCTAGCAATAATTTTATTTTCAATAGTTGCCTGAATAGAAATATCAAACTGCTGTCTAGGAATAATCTTTTGTAATTTTTTGCACATTTTCTTACCTATATAAAAGGCATTACTTCGGTGCTCTAGAGTAGATAGGGCATCTACTAACTGATGGTTTATGAGAATTTTTACCAGCACAATATCAGAAAAACGATAATCTAATGGACTATAATCAAAAGAAGCATATCCTTTTGAAATTGTTTTTAGTCTATCATAAAAGTTAAATATTATTTCAGAAAGAGGCATTTCAAATATAAGTTCTACACGTTGTGGCATGAGGTAGTATTGATTTTTAATCATTCCACGCTTTTTAATACATAGAGACATAATAGCTCCTACATAATTTACTTGGGTAATAATAGAAGCTTTTATATAGGGTTCCTCTAATCTTTCAATATTGAAAATATCAGGCATATCAGACGGATTATCCACCAAAAAAATATCTGTTGGGGAACATTTAAGAAAGACTTTATAAGATACGTTTGGTATAGTAGTTATGACAGAAATACCATATTCTCTTTCCAAGCGTTCTTGAATGATTTCAAGATGTAACATCCCTAGAAATCCACAACGAAAACCGGAACCCAAAAATATAGAAGATTCAGGAAAAAAAGTTAAAGAAGCATCATTAAGATGTAATTTTTCTATAGAAACTCTAAGATTATCATAATCTTCTGTTTTTTCAGGATAAAGTCCTGCAAAAACCATTGGGTTCACTTTTTTAAACCCAGCTATGATAGCTTTTGCTGGACGATTTACACTAGTAAAGCTATCTCCCACCTTTATACTTAAAGTATCTTTTATCCCTGATATAATATATCCTACGTCTCCACTTCTTATGATAGATTTTGAGATGTGTTTCAATCTAAGATTACCAATTTCTTCAGCCGTATACATTTTTCCAGAAGACATAAATTTAATCTTATCACCTTTTCTAATTTGCCCATTAATTACCTTAAAATAAGCTTCTACACCTCTAAAAGTATTATAAAAAGAATCAAAAATGAGTGCTTGAAGAGGTGCTTTAAGATTTCCTTTTGGAGGATGTATTTTGCAAATAATAGCCTCTAATATTTTATCTATCCCTCTACCTTCTTTAGCACTTGAATATATGACTTCTTCCGAAGTGCAACCAATAAGATACATGATTTCATATGTAACTTTTTCTTTATTAGCTACTGGTAAATCAATTTTATTTAGTATTGGGATAATAGTTAAATTTCTATCTATAGCAAGAAAAAGATTAGAGACAGTCTGTGCCTGTATACTTTTAACTGCATCAACTACTAATAAAGCTCCTTCACAAGCATATATAGAACGAGAAACTTCGTAGGAAAAGTCTACATGTCCAGGTGTGTCAATAAGATTTAATATATAACTTACTCCTTTATATTTATATTCCATCTGTATAGCGTGGCTTTTAATAGTAATTCCTCTTTCTCTTTCAAGTTCCATATCATCAAGGAGCTGATTTTTTCTATCTCTACTATGGATAGTTTGTGTACGTTCTAATAATCTATCTGCTAAAGTGCTTTTACCATGATCTATATGAGCGATAATGCAGAAATTTCTTATATATTGCATAACGACATTATTCATCTTAAATGAAGATACCATAAAAAAAATATAATAGAGATAAAACTATGTCCCTCTCTACCAATAGGTTTTTTAGATATTACTTTTATTTAAGTGGTAAGGAAAAAAATAAGTAAATGATATTGAAGAGCTAATAGAAAATATAAAGAATCACACAATATCAAGCAACCTTATTAAGAATTGATATCCTTTTAGTTGTAGTTTTTACTATCCTCCTGGTCTAATTTAGACAAGACCTAAAGTCTAAGGAAGAAGTGTTTTAAAAAATAATTATATTAATCTATATATCGCGGGGTGGAGTAGAGGTAGCTCATCGGGCTCATAATTCGAAGGTCACAGGTTCGAATCCTGTCCCCGCTACTTTTCTATACTTTTCTATACTTTTCTATACTTTTCTATACTTTTCTATACTTTCCTATACTTTTCTAAGTACCTGAAGTGAGAGTCGAACTCACACAGCATTTCTACCATTGGATTTTGAATCCAAAGCGTCTACCAATTCCGCCATCCAGGTTTTTTTACTTCTTTTGCCCCTTGAGTAGGTAACTCCCACGAATTTATGATAATTCTTGAACTATAAAATCACCTACTTCTTCAGTTCCAATAGGATAAAAGTAGGAAATATCAAAAGAAGATTTTCTATAATTGATAGAATTATATACTGCTTTTCTTACTAATTGCGCCTCTTTTTCTAGCTTAAAATAATCCAGCATCATAGCTACTGAAAGTATAGACGCCAAAGGATTAGCTATATTCTTTCTAGCAGCCTGATAATAAGAGCCATGAATAGGCTCAAAAAGAGCATTCTTATCTCCTATAGAAGCCGAAGGGCTTAATCCGATAGAACCTGATATTACACTCGCCTCATCTGATAAAATATCTCCGAACATGTTATCAGTTAAAATAACATCAAAATTTTTAGGATGAAGAAGAATTTGCATAGCTGCATTATCAATAAACAGAAAGTCAACTTCTACATTAGAATAATCTTTCGCCATTGTTTGGATGGTTTCACGCCATAGTCTGGAAGTTTCCAGAACATTGGCTTTATCTACTAAAGTTAGCTTTTTATGACGTGCAATAGCTGCTTTAAAAGCAATATGCCCTATTCGCTGTATTTCCTCGATAGAATAAAAACAGTAATCATACGCTTTTTTATCTTCATATATTCCCTTATCTCCAAAATAAATTCCTCCGATAAGTTCTCTATATACTAAAAAATCTATCCCTTTCACTCTTTCTGTATTTAGCGGAGAACGTTTTAAAAGAGCATCATACGTCATAATAGGACGTATATTACAAAAAATATTTAATACTCTTCTAATATTTAGTAACCCTTTCTCTGGCCTTATTTTAGAACAAGGATCTTGATCATACTTAGGATCGCCAATAGCACCAAATAAGATAGCATCGCTATCTATACAAATAGATAAAGTATCATCAGGTAATGGTTTTCCACTATTATCAATAGCGATAGCTCCTATTAAACCCTCTTGATATAGAAAATCATGATGAAATTTTTTTCCTATAGCATTTAAAACTTTGAGAGACTGTGTAGTGATTTCATCTCCAACTCCATCTCCAGATAAAATAGCTATTTTCTTTATCATTAAAAACGCTTTTAACTTCAAAAGTTTTTATTTTCTTATATAAGCTAATAAGATGATCTATATCATCTTGTCCTTTCAGAAGGCATGTTTTTTTATATTTCTCCATAGAAAAATAATCATAAAAAAATGATTTATCTATTTTAATAATTTGTCTCCCCAAAAAGACAGAATATAGTATATGTCTATTGTAAGAAATTGTTTTAAACAGGTATTGGAGATACACTTCTGATATTTCTATAGGTAATAGCCCATTATTTAGAGCGTTCTCTTTAAAAATATCAGCAAAGAAGCTTGATATTACAACACGAAATCCATAATCAAAAAGAGACCAAGCAGCGTGTTCCCTAGAAGAACCAGAACCAAAATTTCTACCTACTAACAATATTTTCCCTGAAAACTTTGGATTATTAAGAATAAAGCTTTCTTTAACCAACCCTTGATTAGTATATCTCCAATCTCTAAATAGATTACTTCCAAAGCCTTGTCTTTTTGAAGATTTTAAAAACCGTGCTGGAATAATCTGATCCGTATCTATGTTTTCTATAGCAATAGGTATTGCTCTTGATACTAAGATTTCAATTTTTTCCATAAAAATTATTTACATCAATAATTTTTCCTTCTATAGCTACAATAGCAGCTACTAACGGACTAGTTAATAAAGTCCGTGCTCCAAATCCCTGGCGTCCAACAAAATTTCTATTAGAGGTAGAAATACAATAAGCACCAAAAGGTAGTTTATCTTCATTCATGCCTAAACAAGCAGAACATCCAGGCTCTCTAAATTCAAATCCAGACTTTTTAAGGATTATATCTAATCCTTCTTTTTTAGCTTGATAAATTACTTGTTTAGACCCAGGTACTATCAAAGCTAAAACATGAAAAGCCTTTTTTTTATTTTTTACTACGTTAGCTACAATTCGTAAATCTTCTATGCGTGCGTTAGTACAACTCCCTATAAAAACATATTGGATAGGTTTGCCTATTAGAGAATATCCTGCTTTAAAGCCCATATAAGAAATAGATTGATGATAATCAACGTTAATTTTTGGTATTCTCCTCACAATACTAAATCCCATTCCTGGATTTGTTCCATAAGTAATCATAGGAGTAATGTCAGAAGCATAAAAATAATATTCTCTATCTAAAAAGATATCTGATTCTGTATATAGTGTCCTCCAATAAGGCATCGCTTCTTCTAATAAGATATCTTTAGGTAAAAATTTTATTTTATTTAAATAATTTAATGTAGTTTTATCTGGAGCTATAAGCCCTCCTTTAGCTCCAATTTCTATACTCATATTACATACTGTCATTCGTCCTTCCATGCTCATCCTACGAAAAACCTTACCAGAAAATTCAACAAAATAACCTACTGCACCATCAGTTCCAACTTTAGAAATAATATACAAAATTATATCTTTAGGAGTAACACTTATTTTAGTTAATCCTACTAAATGGATACGCATTTGCTTGGGTTTTTTCTGCAATAAACATTGACTTGCCATAACCATAGAAACTTGACTCGTTCCAATTCCGAAAGAGATACTCCCAAAAGCTCCATGGGTAGAAGTATGACTATCTCCACATACAATAGTCATGCCTGGAAGGGTGTATCCAAGTTCTGGCCCAATAATATGTACTATTCCTTGATAATTATGAAGCAAACCAAAAAAGTCTATTCCATTTATTTTACAGTTTTCAAAAAGGATTTGAACTTGCTTTCTTGAAAGAGCATCAAGTATAGGAAGGTGCTGATTTTTAGTAGGAACATTATGATCTACTGTTGCAATAATTCTTTCTTTTTTAAAGATTAGTAAAACACGGGTTTTAAGTTCTTCAAAAGCTTGAGGGCTAGTAACTTCATGAATAAAATGCCTATCAATATATAGCACTGAAGGACCTTTAGGAAAAGACTCTACAATATGAGAGTACCAAACCTTATCGAATAAGGTTTTTGACATTTAAATATAAATAGAAGTAGAAAATTTTGCTATTTTTAACAGCATTTTTATATCTTCGTCTTGTATTTCCTTTTTTTTCTCAGCATACTTAAGAAATAATGGGTATATTTCGTCCTTTGGAATAATATAACCAAGCATCTGATAACGATAAGATAGAGCTGATCTGCCACTTCTAATTGTAAGAATTAGACGTGATTCCTTTATCCCTACATTTTTAGTAGGGATGATCTCATAATTCTTAATTTTTTTTATAAGTCCATCTTGATGAATTCCTGAAGAATGAGCAAAAGCATTAGCTCCTACTATTGCTTTATTAGATTGTACAGAAATTCCAGTACATTTAGTTATAATTTCACTTGTAATACAAAGCAATTCTGTTTTAATATTAGTTTCAAATCCTAAATAACTATGCTGCTTAAAAAGCATAACAATTTCTTCAAGAGCTGAATTCCCTGCTCTTTCTCCTAATCCATTTAAAGTACACTCCACTTGTTGAGCCCCATTTATAACACCTTCCAGAGAATTAGCTGTCGCCAAACCTAAATCATTGTGGCAGTGCGTAGAAATAATTGCTTTCTCTATGCCATTCACATTTTCTTTAATATAACTAATTTTTTCTCCATAAACCTTTGGTAAACAAATCCCGGTAGTATCAGGAATATTTAATATAGTAGCACCGGCCTTAATTACTGCTTCACAAACTTTCGCTAGAAATTCATTTTGGGTTCTACCTGCATCTTCAGTATAAAATTGTACCTCCTCTACAAATCGCTTAGCATATTTTACAGATTCTACTGCTTTCTCAAGAATTTTTTCTGGCATACTATTGAATTTATAACGTATATGACAATCTGAAGTTCCAATTCCTATATGAATACGTGACTGTTTAGCTCCTTCAAGAGCTTTTGCTGCTATTTCAATATCTTTCTTAATTGCCCTAGCTAAAACACAGATAATTGGATTATAAACAGCATGAGAGATTTCTACGACAGAATTAAAATCACTTGGACTAGATATAGGAAAACCGGCTTCTATTACATCTACGCCCAGTTTTTCAAGTTGCCTAGCAATTTCTATCTTATTAAAGCTTTCTAATTTGCACCCTGGTACCTGTTCGCCGTCTCGTAAAGTAGTGTCAAAAATTTTAATTTTCATATAGATAGAGTCTATTTACATTCATACAAATCTCATTAACCTTGAGAAAAAAAGGATACAATACAAAGGCTAAAAAATATTTTTTGTAGAAAGTATTAAAACTATTTGTTTAATAGTTTTGTAAATAAATGAAAGATTTCGATATACTAAAAGAATTAGTTTGGCGGGGGCTGCTTTGTAAATATACGTTAGGAATTAAGGAACAGTTAAAAAAAGAGTCCAATATTATATATATAGGATTTGATCCTACCTCTGATTCATTACATATAGGAAATTTACTTCCTATATTTATGTTAGAACATTTTCATAGATTTGGTTATAAATCCCTAATTATTCTAGGGGGAGCAACAGGGATGCTAGGGGATCCATCAGGAAAATATAAAGAACGAACATTACTGGATAAAGAAATATTAATACACAATATTCATTGCATACAAAAACAATTAGAGCTTTTTTTAAATGTAGAGAAAACTAAATTGTTAAATAATTTTAATTGGATAGGCAATCTATCTTTTCTAAATTTTGTTAGAGACATTGGAAAGAATCTAACGGTAAATTATATGATGGCTAAGGAATCTGTTAAATCCCGTTTAAAGTCAGAATCTGAAGGAATATCATTTACAGAGTTTACTTATCAACTAGTACAAGCCTATGATTTTTATCATCTTTATACACATGAAAATTGCTGTATTCAAATTGGAGGTTCAGATCAATGGGGTAATATTATTACAGGAATAGAACTTATTCGTAGATTAACTGGTGGAAATGCTTATGGCATAACTTTTCCACTAATCACTAAATCCAATGGAACTAAATTGGGAAAAAGTGATAATAATGAAAATATATGGCTTGACTATAGAAAAACATCTCCTTATAAATTTTATCAATTCTGGCTAAATATTTCTGATGAAGAGGCAAGCCGATTTATTAAATTCTATACTTTTCTTCAGAAAGATGAAATAGAGCATCTATTATATACTCATAATAAAGCTCCATATAAACGAATTCTACAAAAAGCTCTAGCTAAAAACATGACTAAATTTATTCACGGAGAAGAAAACTATAAAAAATCACTGAAATTATCAAATTTTTTATTTGGAAAGGATAAATTACGCTCTCTTTCATCATTAGATGAAAAAACATTTTTATCTATCTTTCAGGTAGTTACACATAAACAAATCAATAGAGGTCTATTGCAAAGAGGATTATCTATTTTAGAAGCATTAACAGAAAATAGTGGATTTTTTTCTTCGAAAGGAGAAGCAATACGAGCTTTGAAAGAAAAATCTATCTACATTAATAGAGAAAAAGTAGACGATAATTTCATTATAAATGAAAATTCTATTATTGCAAATCGCTACATATTGCTTCAAAAAGGAAAAAAAACTATTTTATTTTATATGTAAGGTAAGTTCTAGCTATATTATAAAACTTATAATAGCTAATTCATAAGAAAACATCCCAAATCCACAAATAGATCCTTTAGAAACAGATGATATAAAAGATAATTGACGGTATTTTTCTCTTTTAGAAGTATTAGTAATATGCACTTCAACAATAGGGACAGAAATAGAGCGAATAGCATCTGCTATTGCTAATGAAGTATGGGTGAATGCACCAGCATTCAAAACAATTCCTAAAACAGAGCCTTCTTTTTCATGTAAAGACTCAATAATTTCCCCTTCATGATTACTCTGAGTGTAGCTCAGAGTAATATTTTTTAAGTATGGTTTTTCTATAAGTTTCAGAAAGTACTTATTCATAGATAAGTCTCCGTAAAAAGTTGGTTCACGTTTACCAATAAGGTTTAAATTAGGACCATTTATGATAGCAATTTCGTTTTTTAACATATATATAAAGATATAATTTTTATTATTTGAAGTTAGTTTTCAGCTTGTTTACTTCTGAATCGGAAAGTTTTCTCCATTTACCTATTTTTAGATTTTCTTTCGAAAGACCAGCAAAAGATATTCTATCAAGCTGAATTACTTCATAACCCAAAGCTCTAAAAATACGTCGTACAACTCTATTCCATCCTATATAAAGCTCTAAACTTAGCTCATTTTTTCTCCTATTTTTTAAATAATAAATTGAACTTATTTTTGCTGTTCCTTCATCCAAAGAAATCCCTTCTATAATTTTTTTAAAATCTCTAAATTTTCTATTTAGAATAACATGATAAATCTTCTTTACTTTATAAGAGGGATGGGTTATTTTTTTACATAAATCACCGTCATTTGTCAGCAAAAGGACGCCTGTAGTTTTACTATCAAGACGTCCTATTGGATATAATCTATAAGGCATAGCAACTATATTTATAACGGTTTTTCTGTTTAGTTCATCATTAGTTGTAGTAAGAAAACCTTTTGGTTTATTTAAAAGTATATAAACTTTTTTTTCTATATATAAAAACCGTTCATACAATTTTACAGAATCTATAGAAAGTACTCTATATCCAATATCTGTAATTATATTGTCATTAACTTTTACAAGACCTTCTTGTATCAAAGAATTTGCCTTCCTTCTTGAAGAGACACCAGAGTTAGATAAATAACGATTAAGTCGCATGTGGGACTTCCCAGAATTGAACTGGGGACACATGGATTTTCAATCCACTGCTCTACCAACTGAGCTAAAGTCCCTTTAGCTTCTTGTGACTCCTGAAGGGATCGAACCTCCACTTTGGAACCCGGATTCCCACATTCTGTCCTATTAAATTAAGAAGCCTTTTTCTATTATTAGAGGCATTTTTATTCTATTTTTCAACCTTTCTGTACTCCTTTATTTTTAAAAGATGATCCACAAAGATACAATATTTTTTTATCATCTATCATTTATCTTTATCTTTGTATAATAGAATTACGCAATATTTCTAATACTTCATACATATCTTTAGATAAAGGAACCTCAAAATGCATCGGTTTTCCAGTGATAGGGTGAATAAAAATGAAAGATTGAGCGTGTAAAAACTGTCCCTGCAAAATAGATAAACAATTTTTATTCCTTCCTCCATACATTGGATCATTAAAAATTGGATTTCCTAAATTAGTAAAATGTGTTCTTATTTGATGAGTTCTTCCTGTGTCTATACGACAAGATACCAGAGTAACTATATTAAGTTTTTCTAAAACTTTATAATGAGTGACTGAATGCTTTCCAGAAGTTGCATCAGAAAAAATTTCCATACGTTTTCTATCTATTAAACTTCTCCCAATATTACCTTTAATAGTTCCATATCCTTCCAAATTCCCCCAAACAAGAGCTAAATAACGCCTATATACACTTCGTGTAAAAAATTGATAAGTTAAATGTTGTAGAGAAAAATCATTTTTAGCAATAAGAAGCAATCCACTTGTTTCCTTATCCAACCGATGCACAAGTCCAATCCGTTCAGGAATTTTAACAATCCCGATTTTATTTAAATAATATTTAATTGCATGCAATAATGTTGCTTTATAATTTCCGTATCCAGGATGGACAGCAAGCCCACTGGGCTTGTTAATTACCACTAAAACATCATCTTCATATATAATATTTAAAGAAATGTCTTCAAGAAGAATTTCTTTAGGAGAGTCCATCATTACACTGATTACATCTAAAGGTTTTACACGATAATTTTTCTTAACTAAAAAATTGTTCACAAAAATTTTTTCTGTATAAAAAGTATTTTTTATTTTGTTACGTGTTGTATTAGATATACTATTCAGTAAAAATTTATCAATGCGTAAAGGTTTTTGATTTTTGTCTACTATAAAAGAATAGTGCTTATTATTCACGATAATGAAACTTAGAGTTTAGCAGTATAGCTAAGATAATGTTTATTAAGAGAGTTATGATCCTTTGGTCTTTTTTTTTCTAGGTTGGTAGTATCTATTACAAAAAAAGCTAAGACTTACTTTTACACATGCAAAAAATCTTGTGGATAAGAAAACTAAATAATACATATTTAACTTAATGTGTTTTTGATATTAGTAGAAAGAATTACTGAAAATAAAAAAAATGGAGAGAAATAGTATTTTAGATATTTCTATGACATATACTTTTAAAAAAATAGAACAAATTTGGCAAGATTACTGGAGAATATCAAAAATATATGAAGCAAATAATATTTACATCAAGGAAAAGTGTTATGTCCTTGATATGTTCCCTTATCCCTCTGGGTCAGGCCTTCACGTAGGACATACACTAGGATATATAGTATCCGATATTTATGCTAGATTTAAACGATCAGAAGGATATAACGTACTACATCCAATAGGATTTGATTCTTTTGGACTTCCAACCGAACAATTTGCCATTCAAACAGGAAAGCATCCTATCATAACCACTGAAACTAATATAAAAAGATATAAAAAACAACTTGAAGAATTAGGTTTCTCTTTAGATTGGACAAGAGAAATAAGAACAAGTGATTCATATTATTATCGATGGACGCAATGGATTTTTTTACAATTTTTAAATTCTTGGTATGACAAAAAACTTAAAAAAAGTCGTTATATAGTTGAATTAACAAAAATCTTTGAAAGAGAAGGCAATTGGAAAGTAAAAGCTTTTACTGTAAGTAAAATAAAAAAATTTTCCAATAAAGCATGGAAAAGATTCTCTATTAATAAAAAAGAAGAAATATTACAAAATTTTCGTCTTGCTTATCGTTCAATAGCTTTTGTAAACTGGTGTAAAGACTTAGGAACAGTATTAGCTAATGATGAGGTAAAAGATGGAAGAAGTGAACGAGGAGGATATCTAGTCTATCAGAAAAAAATGATCCAATGGAATATGCGTATTAGCGCATTTACTGAAAGACTATTGTCTGGTTTAAATAAAATAGAATGGCCAAATGCACTGAAAGAAATTCAGCATCATTGGATAGGAAAATCCTATGGAGCAAAACTATTTTTCTCTATTATTACTCATTCTTTCTGTTTAGAAGTCTTTACTAAACAACCATATACAATATTTGAAGTTAGTTTTATAGTATTAGCTACTGCTAGTCCTGTAATAAAATTTATAGTTACAGATAGATATAAAAAAGAAGTGGAAGAATATATGCAGAAAATTAAAAACAGAAATGAACGTCTTAGAAGATCTAAATCCCATATTTTTTCTGGAATATTTATAGGTCTTTATGCAAGAAACCCTTTCTCAAAAAAAGAGATTCCTATATATTTGAGTGATTCTGTATTGTCAAGTTATGGCACAGGAGCAGTTTTGGTTGTACTAAATTCGGAGGGAAAATGTATTCTTCCACATTATATTAAGAGTTCTATAAAAAAAATAATAGAAAAAGGTGTAGGATATGGGATGATAAACTATCGTTTGCGTGATGTAGTTTTCTCAAGACAACGATATTGGGGAGAGCCAATCCCTATCTATTTAAAAAAAAATGGAATAACTGAAAATAAATTGCCTTTATTATTACCTGAAATAGACAGATATTTTCCTACGAAGATAGGATCCACACCTTTAAAAAAAGCTAAGCATTGGTCTTGGGATGAAATAAAAAAAGAAGTTGTATCTAACAATCTAATAAATAAAAAAAATAGATACCTTATTGAAACAAGCACAATGCCCGCTTGGGCAGGTTCAAGCTGGTATATGCTTAGATATATGAAGCAAAAAATTAACGAATCTTTTCTTGAAGCTGAAGCTGAAGCTTATTGGACAAATGTTGATTTGTATATTGGTGGGTCAGAACATGCAACAGGACATTTAATTTATGCCCGTTTTTGGCATCTCTTTCTTAAAGATCATCAATGGATAAATACAGATGAACCTTTCAAAAAACTCATATCCCAAGGAATGATTCTAGGAAACTCTGCTTTTATCTCAAAAATTAATGATACACAGCAATTTTTATCTTCTGGTCTCATAAAAAATATCCAAAAAGTACAAAAAGTACCCATTGACATCCATCTACTAAAAAACGATAACATACTTGATATAGAAAAATTTAAAAATTGGCGTAAAGAATTTTATAAAGCAGATTTAATTACAGAAAATGGACAATTTTTCTGTCAAAGAGTAGTAGAAAAAATGTCAAAATCCAAGTTTAATGTTATTAATCCAGATAAAATCTGCGCTCAATTCGGAGCGGATACTCTTAGAATATATGAAATGTTTCTTGGTCCAGTTAAACAAGATAAGCCTTGGATTGACCAAGGCATCAATGGCGTACATCATTTCATAAATAAACTATGGATGTTGTTTCATAACAAAGGAAACTTTGTTATAGAAGATTCCGATTTCTCTCCATCATTAAAAGAATATAAAATATTACATTCTATAACTAGAAAAATAAGAGAAGATATGTATTTTTTTTCTTTCAACACAGCAATAAGTGCATTTATGATTACAATAAATGAGTTAAGTGCAATCAAATGTAGAAAAATATCTATTTTAGAGCCTATTGTTATATTAATTGCACCTTTTGCCCCACATATTGCTGAAGAACTTTGGCATTGCATGGGATATAAAAATTCCGTTAGCTTTAATCCTATTCCTATTTATGATGGAAAATACATTTCAGAAAAAACTATACAAGTTTCCATTATGTTTGATGGTAAATTTTCTTTTCAAATGCACTTTTCTTCTGAAGTAAAAGAAAAGTCAATTATAGATAGAGTTCTAAATCATCCAAAAATGATCCAATTTTCCAAAATTAATACCTTTTTTAAAGTAATCTTTATTCCTTATTTAGGAGTAAATTTTATTGTCAGCAGATAAAGAAAGCAGCTAATGCTGCTATCTCTTCATGTAAATAAGAAGTGTATTAATGTCAGAAGGAGATATTCCACTTATCCTAGAAGCTTGTCCAATAGAACTGGGAAAATGTGTATTAAGTTTTTCTTGTGCTTCTACAGATAGAGCCTGTATTTTTTTATAATCAAAAAACTTAGGAAGACGAATCTTTTCAAGACGTATTAGATTAATAGCCATTTCTCTTTCACGCTCTATATAAGCTTTATATTTAATTAGTATAGAAACTTGCTGCCATTCTTCTTCCTTTAGTTTATTATATTTACCATATTCTTTTATTTCTGGTAGAAAAAATAAATCTTCGTAGGAAATTTCTGGTCTAGAAAGTAATGTTGCTATTCTAGTTGGTTGAGTAATTTTATTTAGTGTTCTTATTTCTCTATTTAAATAACTTACACATTTCTCTACTTTATTTAGTTTTTCTTCAAGCTTTTTTAATCTGTTATTTTCTACTAATCCTAAATCAATAGCAGATGGAGTAAGACGTTCATCTGCATTATCCTGGCGAAGCAAAATTCTATATTCTGCTCTAGCAGTAAACATGCGATATGGTTCATCAGTACCTTTAGTGACTAGATCATCAATTAATACTCCAATATAAGCTTCATTGCGTAGAAGAACAAAAGGAGCTTTTCCATGAATTTTTAAATGCGCATTTATGCCAGCAATTAGTCCTTGTGCCGCTGCCACTTCATATCCGGTAGTGCCATTTATTTGCCCTGAAAAAAACAAATTTTTTATTTTTTTTGTTTCTAAGGAGTGATTTAACTGAAGAGGAGAAAAATAATCATATTCTATAGCATATCCTGGTTTTAATATTTTAGCTTGTTCAAACCCAGGAATTTGATGCAAAGCATCAAATTGAAATTCTTGAGGAAGAGAAGTAGAAAAACCATTTACATATACCTCCGTTGTATTTAACCCCTCTGGTTCAGCGAAAATTTGATGACGAGCACGGTCAGAGAATCTATAAATCTTATCTTCAATAGAAGGACAATAACGTGGACCTTTACTATTGATAGAACCATTGAAGTTCGGAGAACGATCAAACCCAGATCTTAATATTTCGTGTACTTTTTCAGAAGTATAAGTAATATAACAACTATATTGATTTACTAAAGGAGGAGTATCTAGGTAAGAAAATTTTTTAGGATAATCATCACCAGGTTGTTCGACCATTTCAGAATAATTTAATGACCTACCATCAACTCTAGGTGAAGTTCCTGTTTTCATCCTACCAACATCAAACCCTAAACTTTTTAGCTGTGATGAAAGTCCTGTAGTAGATTTTTCAGAAATACGCCCCCCACTAATTTTTTTTTCTCCAATATGAATAAAGCCATTCAGAAAAGTTCCATTAGTTAATATTACAGCTTTACTTTTAATTTCTACGCCAAGCATTGTTTTTACCCCGTATACTTTTTCATTTAGAATCAAAAGTTCAACGACAGAGTCTTGACAAAAAGAGATATTTGGAATACTTTCTAAGACCATACGCCAATTATCAGAAAACCGTAAACGGTCTAATTGCGCTCGCGGACTCCACATTGCTGGACCTTTTGAGCGATTCAACATGCGAAACTGAATCATTGTGTGATCAGCAATAATTCCAGAGAATCCGCCTAAAGCATCAATTTCTCTAACAATTTGTCCAGTAGCAATTCCTCCTATTGATGGGTTACAAGACATTTCTCCAATAGTGTGGAGATTCATAGTTATAAGTAATACGCTAGATCCCATTCTAGCTGATGCAGCAGCTGCTTCAGCCCCTGCATGCCCCCCACCTACTACAATAACATCATAAAACATCATAAAACATTTTTAAATTTAAAAAAAAGTAAATCTAAATAAAAGTTCTCTTTATCTTGCATAATAAATTTATCATTATAGGACAATAAATGTAAGACTCCATGAATCATTATGCGATAAAGTTCTTTTTCAAACGAAACCCCCCACTTTAAAGCATTTTCTTTTACTCTATCTATACTTATAAAAATATCACCAGAAATTTTTGTGTATCTAACATAGTTAAATGTAATTACATCAGTATAAAAATCATGATTAAGATATTTTTTATTTATCATTAATAAATGATCATCATTACAATAAATATAATTTATTTCTCCTAAAATTCCATTTTCATGTTCTATGATAGAAATAATCCAATTATTTAATAATTTTTCGTAGTCTAATTTAAAATAGGTTTCCCAAAAATAAAAGATCATACATCTTATGATGGCGTACTATTTAAAACAGTGAGAAAATATCTAAAAAACAACTAAGGAGATAAAAATTTATATGGAGACGCCGAACGGATTTGAACCATTATTAAAAGTTTTGCAGACTTCCCCCTTTACCAACTCGGGCACGGCGTCTTATATTATTTTATTTCCCACGTATCATTACCTTTAAGAATCAGTTCTAATCTTTTAAAGATATTTTCTTTAAAAGATATATGTTCATGAAAAAGTGAATCATAAGTTGGTAAATCTTTTCGATAAAGAATCCCAAAGGGACGAGGAAATTTATTGTGAACAAAATAATCATCAAAAAATCTTGCTAAAAGACCTGCTTTTGTACGATCTTTTTCGTCGTGAATCCATAAATCCATTGAAGAATCTAGAGAGACAATCTCCGGTTGTAACCCATCAAGCCGAATACCCCATTGATTTTTATCTCCAAAAATCAATGGCTTTTTATGATGAAGAAAAATAGTATGATCTTTCTTTTCTTTGAAAATATTAAATGCTTTATCATTAAAAATATTGCAATTTTGATATATCTCTATAAAAGATGTTCCATTATGGAGAGAAGCCTTTAATAGTATTTCACGAAGATGCTTAGGGTATTTATCCATCGAACGTGCTACAAAGCTAGCTCCTGCTCCCAATGCAAGACTTAAAGTATTGAAGGGAGGATCAATAGTTCCTATATTGGAAGATTTTGTAATCAATCCTAATCTAGAAGTAGGAGAATATTGACCCTTGGTCAATCCATAAATCTCATTATTAAATAGTAATACGTTCATATTAATATTTCTTCTAAATAAATGTATAATGTGATTTCCACCGATAGAAAAAGAATCACCATCTCCTGTAATAATCCAAACACTTAATTTTGGGTTTGCCAATTTAATACCAGTCCCAATTGATGGTGCTCTTCCATGAATCCCATGTAACCCGAAATTATTTATATAGTAAGGAAATCGTGAAGAACACCCAATACCAGATACAAAAACAATATTCTCTTTTAATATACCTATTTCAGGTAAAATCACTTGAACCTGTTTTAAAATAGAGTAGTTGCCACAACTTGGGCACCATTTAATTTCTTTATTGGAAGAAAGAGTATTTTTTTTAAACATAATATTAAAAATATGATTTTTTTTATATAGGTGACTATACTTAGTTGAAATTAAAATAAAGAATTATATTTGATAGTCATCCCTAATAGCTCAGTTTGGTTAGAGCATTTGACTGTTAATCAAAGTGTCACAGGTCCGAATCCTGTTTGGGGAGCCGCTTACCGCTAAGTGACTGGGAATCGTGTGTAGTAGCTTCAAATACTGTACCCCGACTCCCTATTAACTGTTTTCTATATACAAAACTTTCTCATAGTCATGTTTGAAAAAACAAACCAATTTATTAATGCAAATGTTTCCACAGATATATTTAATTGGAATGCATATG
Organism: Candidatus Uzinura diaspidicola str. ASNER; assembly: GCA_000331975.1. GTDB lineage: Bacteria > Bacteroidota > Bacteroidia > Flavobacteriales > Blattabacteriaceae > Uzinura > Uzinura diaspidicola. Next base: position 83,171 of record CP003263.1, on the reverse strand, counting down.
AAGATCATCAAAAAGAAGATCATATAAAAGATTTTTATAAAGAGGTAAGTATTAATACTATTAATCAATATGAAATATTGAGAGGAGTAATAACAAAAATTCTAGATAAAGAAATTATTGTTGATATTCATTTTAAATATGAAGGAATTATTTCTATTAATGAATTTAGAAATAAAAAAAACATAAAAGTAGGAGATACTATCGATGTAATGGTAGAAAAAATATATAAAGGTCAACTTTTACTTTCTAATCGTAAAGCAAAGATAAGACGTTCATGGGAACGTGCTAAAGAAGCTTATAAAAATAGAGAAATTATTACTGGAAAAGTAATTGGTCGTACAAAAGGTGGAATGATAGTAAGAATACTTGAGCATATAGAAGCTTTCATGCCTGGATCTCAAATTGATCCAAAACCCCTTTATAACTTTGATAATTTTTATAGTGAAGTTTATAATAAGTATATGGAATTTAAAATATTAAAAATAAATAATGAATATAAAAATATTGTTGTTTCTCACAAAGCTTTAATAGAAGATGAGATAGAAAAACAAAAGAAAAAGTTTATTTCTGAACTTCAACCAGGACAAATAATCATAGCAAAAGTAAAAAATATAACTTCTTATGGTGCTTTCTGCGATCTGGGAGGTATAGATGGATTAGTACATAATAGTGATATTTCTTGGAAAAGGATAAATCATCCTTCAGATGTACTTAAAATTAACGAAAAGGTAAAGGTAGTTATTCTTGATTTTAATGAGGATAAAAACCGTATTCAACTAGGAATAAAACATCTTTTACCTAATCCATGGATATCACTAGATAAAAATCTAAAAATAGGAAATAAAATAAAAGGTAAGGTAATAGCTATCACTGAATATGGGGCTTTTGTAGAAATTGAAAATCATCCAGGTGTTGAAGCTCTTCTTCATGTTTCTGAAATATCATGGTCTAACCAATTAAGGCTGGCCAAAGACTTTATTAAAATAGACGATGTAGTAGAAGGCGTTATTCTTACACTAGATCGTAAAGAAAAAAAAATGTCTTTGGGAGTAAAAGAACTAACAAAGAATCCTTGGCTTGAAATTCAGGAGAAATATAAGAAAGGTTCAATTCATACAGGCACTATTAGGCATGTCACTGAATATGGGGTTTTTGTAGAACTCGAAGAAGGAATCGATGGAATGATTCATAATTCAGATTTGTCATATACTAATTTCAAGTTAGGAGTAGGAGATATTATAGAAACAATAGTATTAGAAATGGATGTAGAACATCAAAGAATACATCTTGGACTGAGAATATAATATATATCACCTTTAATCCTTCCTCTATTTCTTACTATGCTTATATCTTTTAAATCCCCTATTTGATCACATACTTCCCCTATTATTTTTCAAATATCTTATTCCATCTTCTATTGAAGGGTATATTCTGGTATTTTACTTATGATAATTATAAAAAAACATATAGATAAAAGTATAATGCGGAGAGAGAGGGATTCGAACCCCCGGAAGAATTTCTCCTTCATTGGTTTTCAAGACCACCGCGTTAATCCAAACTCTGCCATCTCTCCAAAAAGTTTTTTACTGATGATAAAGTAATTCATTAAATGATCTAGCTACAAACTTACTAAGAGCTTCTCCAGCTAAAATATTCTTTGAAAGCATAGCTAAATAAAGTGATTTTTCTATCATTTGATTTTGCAAATAAGGATTAGATTCTTTTAATATTTTTCTTATAAATTCATTATTTATATTTACCTTTAAATGGTAAACATCTGGTAAAGTTTCTGTATTCTTAGATACTCCAGTTTTACTCATATCTTTCATCCTACGCATAAATTCAGGATTAGTAATAATAAAAGGAAATGATCTACTTTCTAGATTTTCCAAAAAAAGCCTAAATTTATGCGTATCTAAAGTTTTCGATAATATCTTTTTAAGAATTTCTTTTTCATTTTCAGATAGTTTTGAAATAGTTATCTCTTCTCTTTTAAATAGGTTTTCTATCGTATCTGAATCTACACGAGTAAAAAAAATATCTTTATGATTAACTTCTAGTTTCTGAATCAAATGAGGTGATAAAGGACTATCTAGTAATAATACTTCATAAGATTTATCTTTAGCTATCTTTATATAACTATGTTGCGTTTCTTTATTTGAAGAATATAAGTAGATGAGTTTATTATTTTCTTTATTTTTATGTGTTACTCTTATTTTCTCAGTAAACTCATCAAACGTAAAATATCTACCATCAACAGTAGAATATAGAAAGAAATCATTGGCCTTTCGAAAGAATTTTTCTTCACTAAGCATTCCATGCTCAATAATTATTTTAATATCTTCCCATTTCTTTTCAAAAAGGGCTCTATTATTATTAATAATACTAGAGAATTTCTCTGCTACTTTTCTAATAATATAGCCAGATATTTTTTTTACAGCTTCATCAGCCTGTAAATTTGAACGAGAAACATTAAGAGGAATATCTGGTGAATCAATAATACCTCGCAATAAATGTAAAAATTCTGGAACAATACCCTCTACATTGTCAGTAACAAAGACTTGATTTTTATAAAGGTGTATTTTTTTTTTATGAATTTCTATCTGATTTTTTAGTTTAGGAAAATAAAGAATACCAGTTAAGTGAAAAGGATGTTCAATATTTAGATGAATCCAAAATAATGGACCATCTAATTCAGTAGGAAAAATCTTTGAGTAGAAATCCTTATAATCTTTTTCTTTAAGAAAGAGTGGGTTTTTCGTCCAAACAGGAGTTGGATCATTGATGATATTATCATCCTTAATCTTTGTCTCTTTTTCTTCACTATCTCCAAATTTAATAGGTACGGGCATATATTTACAATATTTCTTAAGTAGCATATGAATTCTAGAGGCATCAAGAAATTCCTTGGAATCTTTATTTATATGAAGAACAATTTCTGTTCCACGTTCTTTTTTGTTTCCTTCTTCTAAAATAAATATTGGCGTTCCGCTAGAACACCAATAAGCAGGAGGAATATCTTTTATATAAGATTTACTAAAAATTTCTACTTTATCTGATACCATGAAAGCTGAATAAAACCCTAACCCAAAATGCCCGATGATTTCTTGATCTTTATATTTAGAAATGAACTCTTCAGCACCTGAAAAAGCAATTTTATTAATATACTTATCTATCTCTTTAATACTCATTCCAATCCCTTCATCAATAATATGAAGAGTTTTTTCTTTTTTATTTATTTTTATCTCTATTTTTGTCTCTGTAATTTCTTCTTTTGCTTCACCTGCTTCACCTAATTGAAAAAGCTTTTTAAATTTTAAGGTGGCATCAATAGCATTAGAAATGATTTCTCTTAAAAAGATTTCTTTATCAGAATATAAAAACTTTTTTATTATTGGAAAAATATTCTCTGCCGTTACATGTATTGTGCCTTTAGCCATAAAATAATGAATATAAAAATAAAAAAACATAAAAGTAAATACCACAAAAATTTAAGACATTTTGTAGCTTATGGAAGCTAGTTTTTTTTTAACATTTTCTATAATTTCATTTTCCTTATAAGAAAGGAACCATTGCAATTTTTTTTCTTTTTATACCATGTAACTTGTCTTTTAGCATAACGTCTTGTATTTTTTTTTATTTCTTCTATAGCTTTCTCAATACTTATTTTACCATCAAAGTAATTAAAAATATCATTATAAGCTATAGTTTGTAGTGCGTTTAAATTTCTATAATAATAACACTCTTGTGCTTCTTCTAGAAAGCCAAATTTCAGCATCGATTCTATACGATGATTTATACGATCATATAAATCATCTCTAGAAAAATTAAGACCAATTTTCATTAAATAAAAGTAATGATTTTTTGTGATGTTATGATAGGAAGAAAAATATCTATTAGAATATTTTAGAACCTCAAGTGAACGAAGAAATCTATGATAATTGCTAGGCTCAAAGAATTTTTTTTTTAGGTCTTCCTGAAATGAAATTTTGATATGTAAATCTCTACTTTCTTCTTTAGAAATAAATGGTAGATAATCTATCCCAGATGTAATTACTTTTCCATATAACCCAGACCCACCTACTATTAAAACTATAGGAAGACGGGTAAAAAGTTCATTAAGTTTTTTAAAAGCATCTTTTTGATAATCACCTACACTATAACGACTCCAAATTGTTAAATGTCCTATAAAATGATGCTGTATATTATCTAATATTTGTCTATTAGGAGCAGCAGTTCCTATACTAATCTCTCTATAAAATTGGCGTGCATCACATGATAATATCTCTGTATTAAATATTTCAGCTAATAACAAAGAAACTCTAGTTTTTCCTACATTTGTAGGACCTAAAATAGGTAAAAGGATAGGTATTTTTAAAAAATTATCTTATTCAATAACCAATGATCAGCAATTACAAGGGCTGTCATTGCTTCTACGATTGGAACTGCTCTTGGCACTACACAAGGATCATGCCTCCCTCTACCTTCTAGATAAGAAATTTTACCTTTGATATCAATACTATTTTGCTTTCGCATAATAGTAGCGATAGGTTTGAAAGCCACTCTAAAATAGATATCCATTCCATTAGATAATCCACCTTGGATACCCCCTGAAAAATTTGTTTTAGTAGTTTCGTTAGCATTAAAAATATCATTATGTGCAGATCCACGCATCTGCACACTAGAAAACCCACTACCATATTCAAACCCTTTTACCGCATTTATAGACAACATAGCTTCCCCTAGATCAGCATGGAGCTTATTAAAAATAGGTCTTCCTAGTCCAACAGGTACTCCCTGTATTATACAGCTTATTACTCCACCTAAAGTATCCCCTGCTTTACGAATAATTTTAATTTGTTCAATCATTTTTCCTGCTACTAGCGGATCTGGACAACGAACTGGCGTATCCTCCAGACAATATAAATTAAGTTTATGATAAGGCTTATTAAGGTGAATGGAACCTACAGAAGACACAAAAGCAGTAATCTTAATACCTTTAATCAATTGTTTCGCAATTGCCCCAGCTACTACACGAGTCGCTGTCTCTCTCGCTGATGACCTACCTCCTCCTCTATAATCTCTAATACCATATTTTTTTTCATATACAAAGTCTGCATGAGAAGGCCTATAAACTTTATGAATATGATGATAATCATTCTCTTTATAGTTTAGATTTTCAATAGAAAAGCCTATTGGCGTACCTGTAGTAACTCCATCTAAAATACCTGATAACAAAGAAACTTTATCATCCTCTTTTCGTTGAGTTACTATATTAGATTGACCTGGTTTTCTTCTATTTAATTCTTTCTGGATCTTTTTAAGATTTAACTTTAATCCTGACGGACACCCATCTATAATACCCCCTATCATTCTCCCATGACTTTCTCCATAAGTTTTAAGTGTGAAAATTTTTCCAAAGCTATTACCTGACATAATATAAATTTTAAGTCCCTATATTTTTAATTAAATTAAAGATTTGTTTCTTGCAAATGCATACTAAATTTTTTTACCTATTTCTAGCTCTATTAGTTGCAAATTAAAGAGCAGCAGTTCCTCCTGAACTATTCTGAATAGAAGTAGTACATTAAAACCCTAATGTTATAATTTTAGTACTTAAACCTACTTATTCATTATTATTTCCTTTATTATTATCAGTTCTCCACCTAGTAGCCAAAAACTCCGTCTGTATACCCTTCTTATAGATTTCAACGGTCTGTTACTTGGAGAAAAAGTATCATACTTATAAATATTCCTACTATAAACGTGATGCTTTTTCTTATCTCCATGTAATTGATTTTTTTATTGCTTATACGGATATCTTTTTAAGACAATACGAACTACATATAATTATAATTCAATCACTTCCGGAATATTAAAAATAGTAGGGATTGGGGTATAAGTTAAATAGAAAGTTAAATAGAAAGTTAAATAGAAAGTTAAATAGAAAGTTAAATAGAAAGTTAAATAGAAAGTTAAATAGAAAGTTAAATAGAAAGTTAAATATGAGTTAAGTAAATTCAAAATTTACTATTTTTAGTATAAGGTTTTAATTACTCTTCTATCAAAAAGATATTCTTCATACGCATTCCAATCAGTAATTTTTTTTCTAGCTACACCTGATTTAATAGCTGCCCTAGCTACTGCAGATGATACACGCGTAATTAGATTTTCATCTAATGGATGAGGAATAATAGATTCTTTTCCAAAAGATTTTTCCTTAGCTAATCTAGCTATAGCAAATACTGCAGCTAATTTCATCTCTTCATTGAGAGTTATTGATTGCACATCAAGAGATCCTCTAAAGAGATATGGAAATCCTAAAACGTTATTCACTTGATTAGGCAAATCACTTCTGCCAGAAGCAACGATAGCATCTGGGCGAGTTTTAATAGCAAGATTATATCTAATTTCTGGATTTGGATTTGCCAAAGAAAAAATAATAGGATTATTAGCCATCGTTAATAACATTTCTGTAGTTAAAATATTTCCAATAGAAAGGCCAATAAAAACATCGGCTCCTTTTAATGCTTCCTCTAAATTAATATGGGTTTTAACGGCAAATTCCTTTTTTTCTTTAGTAAGATCATTTCTTTCTATATAAATAATACCTTTTCTATCAAACATTAAAATATTATCTGCTCTAACTCCTAGTTTCTTATAGAGCCTTGTACAAGAAATAGCAGCAGCTCCAGCTCCATTTACTACTACTTTTATTTTTTCAATTTTTTTACCTACAAATTCTAAAGAATTAATAAGTGCTGCACCTGATATAATGGCAGTGCCATGTTGATCGTCATGTATAACAGGAATATTAAGTTCTTTTTTTAGCCGTCGTTCAATTTCGAAAGCTTCTGGTGCTTTAATATCTTCAAGATTTATTCCACCAAAAGAAGAAGAAATTGCTTTTATTACCTGAATAAAATTTTCAGGTTCTTTTTCAGCTAGTTCAATATCAAAGACATCTACTCCTGCAAATACTTTAAATAATAGACCTTTTCCTTCCATTACTGGCTTAGATGCTAATTCACCAATATCACCAAGTCCAAGGACAGCAGTCCCATTAGATACTATTGCTACTAAATTGCCTTTAGATGTAAATTCATAGGCTTTTTGAGGATATTGAGTAATAGCTATACAAGGTAGAGCCACTCCTGGAGAATATGCTAAAGAAAGATCTTTTTGAGAACGATAATTTTTAGTAGGAGAAATTTTAATTTTACCAGCTGGAAATCTACTATGATAGTCAAGAGCTTCTTTATTTATTTTATTTTTCATCTTTCTTTTTTCTATGTCTATAGGATTTCTATTATCCTAGATAATGTAAGGAATTCCTCCTTTACCGGCATGAAAAATATTTTTAAACAAACTTTTTTCTTCTTTATTTATCCAAAATTCATCGGTTAGATGAGGACCGATATTACCTCTTCCATTAGATTCATGACAAATAGCGCAACTCTCTTCAAATTTTACCTTCTTCTACAAGAACTATCATCAAAATGGGCTGTCTCAAGTGTTGCCTGATTGAATATAATAATAAACCTAAAGAAGGTAAGTCATTATCAAGCTCTAATAATACAATGTCATATAAACGATATAAAGAATGGTTTTGTTTGATAAGGAGATTTCTATTTTCTTTAGTAAAAATATTACAATTATTATAAAGAAAATAGTTATATATGAAGGAGCTTCTAGTTTTCATCATTAGTCTTTTTCGTCTTCAAATACGGTATTCTAAAAAAAAATAATATCAATCGTTAGATTGTAAAAAACTTGCATTAGGAATATGAGAGAAATCAATCATAATCTGTAAATAAGCAATCAAAGCGTCCTATTTCTTTCTTCTCTGTTCTTCCATATCTTTCATTAGCTATTTGAAGGGAGACCTAATTTTACCATTGCACGCATTTTAGATAGAATAGTATCTGTATTTAGATGCTTCTTTATCGAAGCAAGGATTCTAATGGCATTAGAAAAATGAAGTAGTGATCGTGGATTATATAGATGTTCCCGCCTTCACTACCCAAATCTGGCCCTGTTCGTTTAGATCCCCATAAAAATGGATGATCGTATATAAATTCTCCTGCTTCGAACTACCTCATATCTTAAAGGACGTACTATGGTTTGACAGTAATAAAGGAGGGGAATATAGCTAAGAAAGAAAAGTAAATAAAGCCCTCCTTCCATAATAGTAGTGACCGTATCAATAAATATTTTATTTTTTAGGGTTCCAATCCTGTTAAAATTCTTTCCACATTTCTTATTGAATACCAGCACTACAATAAAGCGGAACTACGTAAAATATAATACCAAACGAACCAGAAAATCAGCCAAATGCCATAATCCAATCTGTAAAATGCCCTATAGAATTTAAAGTTTTAGTAGCTAACGATAGGGTCTTTTTTAACTTTAGATCAACGAAGCGAATCCATTAAGCATTCCTCCCAATATAGAGCAAAAAGCATGATAGAATTTATAGGAAAATAATAATACATCATTACTTTTTTACCTTTTTGTTGTAACCTTATTAAAAAGCTTGACGATAACGATGTTTAAATGCAAAAAAACCTAGAAATTTGTGTTCTATTAGAAATAGGAAGGTTTGGTAAATTTATATAGATGGTTATAAAATGAACCGTTTATAAAAGCTTGTAAACTAAATCCTGTATATCTTTAAGTGCATTTAAATGGTTGTTTTTCATCTTTCTCCCCTTAAAAAATGTATTCTGCTACTTTCGCTTTTAGTTAAGGTACCTGTTTTATCGAATACCAAGACATCAATTTTTGCTTATACGTTCACATTCTCAAGCAAAACCATGCGACAATAAGAATAGCAAAACTACCAATAGTATAGAGTTTTGGAAAGCAATAGTAAGGACACATATAGTGAAATAATAACTACATTTATTAACACTTTTTTACTCTTTAATTCCTTCTATTTCAATAATAACACCTTTTTGACGTCCTCCAGCATAATCTCTTATCAAAGCTTCACAATCTGTAGTAATAATTTCCTCATTACAAATCAAAAGACAATCACCTTTACATATCATTTAAACTGTAATACCGATAGGTAAAAAATATTTGTAATCTCTATAAAAGGAAAAAGAACGACCAAGTAATATAAAAAAAATCAATACAGCTAAACTATCAAAATACCTTGGTCCTGTTTCTCTAGAAACACTTCATATGTAGATAATTCTTATAAATAACTGAAGAAAAAAAATCTATTCCCGAATATCCCCATTTATTTTCTTTTAACCATCGTTCTCTAAAAGAATCAGGAAAAACAAAAAAAGGCTACAGATCATTAGTAATTTTTCCCAATACTAGCAAAATCACTTGTACGTTCGATCAACAGATGAATAAATAACAGCAGAAATAATAGGCTCATTATCAAAATCAGCCCATTTATTTATAAAACTGGTAAATATTTTTTTCAGTTCATAATATCTTTCTAAGCTATGTTTATGTAAAATTTAGAAACATTATTTTTTATGTAGTATTGACATGTATTTTATTTAAAAAAAATCCTTATTGGAACACCCTTAAAATCAAAGTTTCTACGCAATTGACTCTCAATATATTTTTTATAAGAAGACTTTATATATTTAGGCATGTTAGAAAAAAAAGCAAATTGTGGAGTGGAAGAAGGTAACTGAGTACAGTATTTTATTGTAATATATCTGCCTTTTACTGCTGATGGTGGATTAGACTTAAGAATCGGTAACATTATATTATTTAAATGGCTTGTTTTTATTTTTTTTCTACGATTTCTAAAAACCTTTAAAGATATTTCTAATATCTTTAATATACGTTTCTTCATAAGCGCAGAAATAAAAATAATAGGAACATCATTTAAATATGCAATATTTGCTAGAATTTTTTTCTCATATTCTTTTAGAGAACTATGATTTTTTTCTATTTTATCCCATTTATTTATAACAATAACAACACCCTTGCTATTCTTATAAATCAAGTGATATATGTTCATATCTTGAGATTGCCAACCTATTTCTGCGTCTACTATGAGTAAACAAACATCAGCATATTTTATCGAACTAATTGTTCGCATTACCGAGTAATACTCTATATTTTCATTTATCTTAGAAATTTTTCTAATACCAGCAGTATCCACTAATATAAATTCTAAACCAAATAAAGAATAATAAACCTTTAGAGCGTCTCTTGTAGTACAAGGCATATCCGTTACTATATGCCTTTCTTCCCTCAAAAAAGTATTTAAAAGTGTTGATTTTCCTGCATTTGGTCTTCCTACTATTGCTATAGTAGGAATATTTTTAGTGTATTCTTTTTTTGAAATTGTTGGTAATAATTTTACTAAATCATCTAATATTTCCCCACTTCCACTTCCATTGTTAGCAGAAAGACAATAATATTTATTAAATCCTAATCTATAAAAATCTACACTATTTAATAATATTTTAGTATTGTCTACTTTATTAGTAATTAGCATTATTGGTTTTTGAAATTTACGTAGAAATTCACCTACTTGATAATCTTCTTTTATAGGACCTATAAAAGCATCTACCATAAAAAAAATTATATCAGCAGCAATTATTGCTGATTCTATTTGATTACGAATACTTTGATAAAAAAAACTATCATTACCTACTACATAACCTCCTGTATCGATTACTGTAAATATATGGGAATTCCACTCAGAAAGGCCATAATGCCTATCTCTAGTAATACCACTTACTGAATCAACAATTGCTTCAGTTCTACCAACTAAACGATTAAAAAAGGTTGATTTTCCTACATTTGGTCTCCCTACTATTGCTACAATTGCTTGCTGCATTATTTATATTTTTTTATCATCTTGTCCTTCTTTAGGAAAAATAAAAGAAATTACAATAAAAATTATATTAGGTATAGCTCCTACACTTTTAAAAAGTCTCCTATAAAAAAAAGAATTCTATTATAGATATTTTCTCCTCTTTTTAAAGAAACTTTCTAACAATAGACTAGATTCTATATTATGAATTACTTTATTAAAAGAAATATTTGAAGCTCCGAAAACCAAACTACCTAATTTAGCCAATAAAATTGCTCCAGAACACATAATACAAGGTTCTAAAGTAACATATAGACTACATTCTTTTAAAGATTTATATTTCCCTTTTAAATATAATTCTGCTGCTCCAATTACTTGGAGTTCCGCATGAGCGGAAACATCTTTTAGTTTTTTTGTAAGATTATGAGCTTGTGCAATAATATTATTCTTAAATCCTATTATTGCTCCTACAGGGATTTCGTTTTTTTCGAAAGCATAAATAGCCTCTTTTAAAGCTTGTCTCATAAAGTATTCATCTAAAAATTTCATTACTATGACTTAATAGTAAGGATTACAGTATCATTAGAATGCATAAAAATATAATTATCATTTAAAATATCTTTGATATATACTCTATCTCCTATCGCTAAAAAAGTAATATCTATTTCAAAATAATCAGGAATATTTTTAGGGAAAGCTTTAACTAGAAGTTTTCTAAGTATTAAACGTAAATTTCCTCCTTGAGATACTCCTATCGAACGTCCAATAGTTTTTATTGGGACCGGCATAACTATTATTTTATTAATATCTAATTTGCAAAAATCTGCATGCAAAATCTTATTTGATACTGGATGAAACTGTATTTGTTTTAAAAGTGCTTCACTTTTCTCTCCTTCCTCCCATTCAATAATCACTGTATATGAGTTAGGCGTATAAACAAGCTTCCGAAAGCTTGAAAGATATGTAGAAAAATGAATATTTTCCCCTTTTCTATAATAGAGTACGCAAGGTACTTCTTCAGAATATCGTAATCGACTAGTAGATGATTTTCCTAAGTTTTCTCTTTTCCTTCCATTAATTATGATAGATTTCATATAAAAAAATATTTGCTTAAAGACTCTTTATTATGCACTAAATGAATAACATCTGAAAAAATAGTAGCGCAAGATAATACTTTTATTTTAGACGATAATTTGTTTTTAAAAGGAATACTATCAGTTACTACAAGTTCGTCTAAAAAAGATGTTTCTATTTTTTCATTAGCATTCTCTGAAAGAACAGGATGAGTAGATAAAGCACGAACACTACAGGCTCCTTTTTTTATAAAATTAGCTGCAATAACTAGAGTTCCTGCAGTATCTACCATATCATCGATAAATATAACATTTTTATTTTTTACTTCTCCAATACAATTCATATTTTCAATTTCGTTTGCCTTCTTTCGTTCTTTATAACAAATAATTACATCTGTTTCCAGATAGCTAGCATAACTTTTTGCCCTTTTTGCTCCTCCTAAATCTGTAGAAGCTATTGTTAAATTTTTTCTTTTACTTTTCATAAGTTGAAGGTATCCAATAAAAATATTGGAAGCATATATATGATCAACAGGAATATCAAAAAAACCTTGTATTTGATTTGTGTGTAAATCCATTACGATCACTCTAGAGGCTCCTGCTGCAACAATAAGATTCGCAACTAATTTAGCACCTATTGATCCTCGTAATTTTTCTTTTCTATCCTGACGACCCCAGCCATAATAAGGCATTAATAAAGTAATATTATAAGCTGACGAACGTTTTGCCGCATCACATATTAATAGCAACTCCATCAAATTATCAGACGGAGGAAAAGTTCCTCCAATGATAAATACATTTGCACCACGTATTGATTCATCAAAATAAGGTTCATATTCTCCGTCTTTAAATTCAAGAAAGCAAATGGTTCCTAATGCTTCATCGTATGATGAAGCAATTTTTTCAGCTAAAATTAGGCTACTTCTAGTAGAAAATAGAATATGTGACATTATTTTAAGTGTTGTGCTGGTACTATTGATATTATCAAATATTCCACTATAATATATATATGACAAAAAAACGTATTTTGTATATTTCTTCAGAATTATTTCCATATACTTCTAAATCTTCTATTTCTTTAAAGACTTCTATTATTGCCAAAAAAATGCATTTTAAAGGAAACGATGTTCGTATTTTTATGCCCCGTTATGGCATAATTAATGAAAGAAAACATCAATTACATGAAGTAATAAGACTTTCAGGCATGAAAGTAATTATTAAAAATATAGATAAACCTATGATGATTAAAGTCGCTTCTATACCAGAGATAAGATTACAAGTATATTTTATTGAAAATGAAGAATTTTTTAAAAGAAAAGGTATTTATTCTGATAGTTTAGGATCTTCTTTTGAAGATGAACGAATGTTGTTTTTTACCAAAAGTGTAATTTACGCAATAAAAAAACTAAGTTGGTCGCCTGATATTCTTCATATTCATGGATGGTTAGGAGCTTGTATTCCTCTCTATATAAAAACTTATTACAAAGGAGACCCTCTATTTAAAAAGACTAAAATTGTAAGTTCTATCTATAACGAAAATTTTGAAAAACAAATTAGTATTGATCTAATAAAAAAAATTAAACTTGATGGAATAAAAAATAAATCTCTTAAACATATTGAAAAACCTTATTTAAGAAATCTGATAAAATTAGCTATCGATAACTCTGATCTTATTATCAAAGAAGACAAATATGTTCATTCAGAAATTGAATATTATATAAATCTTAAGCATGCTTAAGAAAAGCATCCCAACCTTGGGCTGTAATAGAAACTAATTGACCTTCTTTTGTAATAATTTTTGCCCCTTCTTCTAGATAAGTCATATAGCCAATGACTGAAAAATAGTCTTGATATTTTATTTTTTCATAATCTTTCAGTGATATGGAAAAAAGTAATTCGTAATCTTCCCCTCCACTTAATACTGCTATTGATGGATTTAATTGAAGATCTTCACAGGCAAGTTGAGTTTGAGGATCTATAGGTAGTTTACCTTCAAAAAGACGACATCCTAAGTTATTCATATCACAAATCTGAAGAACTTCAGAGGCTAACCCATCAGATATATCAATCATAGATGAAGGTTTTACATCAACAGTATTAAAAATAGAAAGTATTTTATTTGGAGCTTCTGGTTTTAATTGACGTTGTATAACATATTCATATCCACCATATTCTGGTTGAATATGTGGATTAGTTTTGAATACTTCATATTCACGTTTAAGGATTTGTAATCCTAAATAGGCGGCTCCCAAATCCCCCGAAACTACTAAAAGATCATTAGGAGCAGCTCCTTTACGTAAAACAATATCTTTTTGATATGCACTACCTATAGCAGTCATAGATATAATCATTCCAAAATTAGAAGAAGAGGTATCTCCTCCTATTAAATCTATTTTGTAATGTTTACAAGCCATCTTAATACCTACATAAAATTCATTAAGAGACTCTAAACTAAACTTATTAGAAACTGCAATAGAGATAGTAATTTGAGTAGGTTTAGCATTCATTGCATAGATATCACTAATATTCACTACTACTGCTTTATATCCTAAATGTTTTAATGGTGTATATGCTAAATTAAAATGTATTCCTTCAATTAATAAGTCTGTTGAAACTAATATTTTATTTTCTTTAAAATCTAAAACAGCTGCATCATCTCCTATACCTATAATACTAGAAAATTGATGATAATTAATATCTTGTGTGAGATATTTTATTATACCAAATTCTCCTAACTTTTCCAATGGAGTAGAAGTTTTTCTTTCTTGAAACATAAGACTAATTCAGAGTATATAAAGGTTCAAAAGTTTCCATATTTTCATATATTTTATTTTTATAATACTTCTCAGAAAGAAATGCCATTAATTGAGATGATGGATAAATCTCTGAATAAAAATCAACTTGTGTTTTTATAATATTTTTAGCTTTTTTTGCTACATTTCCTAAAAGATAAATTTTATGTTTTGCATACTCTTGAAAACTATTATTTTTAATATTAATTGCTTGGATAGGAGTTAGTCTAACTTTATTTTCATTGTATATTGATATATATACTTCTTTAAAACGAGCATCTATCATAGGAATAATGAGACCTTTTTCAATATGTATTCCTTCTATCATAATACTTAAAGTATCTATAGATAGTAAAGGGATATTTAGACTATAACATAGTCCTTTAGCTACAGCTAGCCCTATTTTTAATCCAGTATAAGACCCAGGTCCTTTACTTACACTAATGGCATTTAGTTCAGAAACTTTTAATAAACTAGCTTCAATAGCAGAAGAGATAAAACAGTGAATTTTTTCAGCATGCGAATAATATTCAGAATTTTCTTCTACAACTAGAAAAGGTAGTCCATTTTTAGCAAGAGAAATTGAACAATTTTTAGTTGAAGTTTCTATATTAAGAATAATTCCCATATATAATTCATAAATATTCAAGATAGAATTATATGGGTTTTAAACAGGTTAAAAACTTCTGCCCAGTTAACTATTTTCCAAAAAGATTTTATATATTGAACCCGTTTATTTTTATATTTTAGATAATAAGCATGTTCCCATATATCTAATCCTAAAATTGGGATCCCAATCTTATCAACTACTGGCATGATTGGGTTATCTTGATTAGGAGTTGACGATATAAATAGTTTCCCTCTTTTCGGACAAATAGAAAGCCAAGTCCACCCAGAGCCACAAAAGCTTATAGCAGAATCTGTAAATTCTTCTTTAAAGCTATCAACAGATTTAAAGCTATCCTCAATATAAAAAATAAAAGATTCAGATAGGCGGCTAATTTTAGGCGAAGTAAGAATTCGCCAAAATAAAGAATGATTATAAAATCCACCAGCATTGTTACGAATAAGAGGGTTATCAATTCCTGATTTTAATATTTCTTCTATAGAAAGATTTTTAAATTTTGTATTTTCAATAGATTTATTAAGATTTTCTGTATATGTAGCATGATGCTTAGTATAATGAATTTCCATAGTATGAGCATCTATCATAGGTTCTAGTGATTTATAAGTATAAGAAAGTCTTGGTAATGAAAAAGACATAATTTTATGCAATTAGTTATTAACAGATACACCTGGAAGATTCTTACCCTTTAAAATTGCTAACATTGCAACACCTCCAGTAGATATATAACTTATTTTATATTTATATTTTTTTCTTGATAAGATAGACTCTCCACCACCTACCATAGAAAAAGCTCCTTTGGAAGTTCCATTTGAAAAATTAGTAATGTAAAAAACTCTTAAAGGGCCATTCCAAAAAATTGAAAGAGAACGATTGATTACTTTTGTAAACTCATGTATAGACTTTCTTCCTATATCTAGCCCCATCCATCCTTTAGATATTTTTTTTGCAAATTGTTCTTTAATATTTGCATCTTTATTCATAGCATCAGATATTATTACATCGATTGGTAAATCTACATGATTTTTCTTTCTAAGAGATTTATTTTTATAATAGTCAATTATAGAGTTTCCTACTCTACCTTCTAATATTTTAATAAAATTATAAGCCATTCCACCCGCTATTAAAAGATGATCTCTTAATGGAAGAATATTTACGAGAAGAAATATTTTAGATGAGACCTTTGCTCCTCCTATTATTGCAGTAATAGGTTTTTTTCCATATATAACAAAATATTTTAAAGATGGAAAAAACTTAGTTATTTTTGTAATAGGAGTTTGAGAGCGATGAGAAACACCAAAAGCATCATTAACATAAATATGAGATAATTGCTTTGCAAAAACTTCATTTCCATCTTCTTCTTTAAAAAATCTAATATTCTTTAATATTATTCTATGTATTATATTGCCTATAATTTCTTTACACTTCTGTACTTGAATTTTTAATGCTTTCTGCAGATACGGGATAATATTTATAAGAGAAAACTTATTAGAAATTTCTCCATGTGAAAGACCTAAATGTGAAATTAGGATAGTTTTTTGTACTCTATCAGAAATTATTATTTTATATAACCTACTGAAGAGGTTATTATGTGGGACATTAAAATCAACACGGATAATAGGAATTTTATTTAGAAAATAAAAATTAGCTATAGTTTTCATGAGTACTTTTTAAATATACCGTATGAAAATATTATCTTTCTAATAAGATGAGAAATAATATGAGAATTACTATAGGTTATGAGTGTGCAATTTGGCTAACCAAGGAATATATAAATAAAAATCTTTACTTTTATGGCTATACAATAATAGATTTTTATTCACAAAGAGCAAAAACTATTATAAATTATCCTGAACAAGTAGAATTTGCAGGTGTCTTATGTAGAAATGGAGTAGTTAATAAGTATTGTGAAATAAGAGCTGATATTTCTTTTTACGCAAGATCGAACAAGTAGCCTCAGATAATAAATAATAATGAGATTTTTCAAAGAAAAGATTAAGCTTGATCTTAATATTTCGGCTAAAATAGCCCAAAAGTATTGGAGAAAAGACAAAATATTTAAAAGGAGTATTTCTTCTAAGAAAGGAAAAAAAAAATGGGTTTTTTATGAAGGTCCTCCATCTTCTAACGGAATACCAGGTATACATCATCTTCTTGGATGTACTATAAAAGATATTTTCTGTAGATATAAAACTATCAAAGGAAAACAGGTTCATAGAAAAGCTGGATGGGATACTCATGGTCTTCCTATAGAATTAGGCGTAGAAAATTTTCTAAATATAAAAAAAGAAGATATAGGTGAAAAAATAAGTATCTATGAATATAATAAAATATGCTATACTTCAGTGATTCGTTATATTGATATTTGGAAACAACTAACGGATGAAATTGGATATTGGATAGACCAGGAAGATGCATATATCACATATAACTCCAAATATATAGAAACTATATGGAATATGTTAAAAAACTTATTTGAAAGGAAATTTATATATAAAGGATATACCGTTCAACCATATTCTCCTATTGCTGGTACAGGTTTAAGTAATCTTGAACTTAATATACCTGGGGTATATAAAGAAATAACAGATACTACTATAATAGCTCAATTTAAAGCTAGTAAAAAAAAATTACCTATATCTTTATCTTCTATCGAAGGAGATATCTATTTTTTAGCATGGACATCTACTCCATGGACACTTCCATCTAATACAGCAATTGCTGTAGGTAATTCTATAGAATATGTATTGGTAGAAACTTTTAATACTTATATTTTTGACAAAATATATATAATTGTTTCAAAACAATTACTTAATTCAATTCTATCAAATAAGATTACACCTTATCGTATTATTTATTCTTTTTTGGGGAAATATATTATAGGTGCTAGTTACGAACAGCTTTTACCTTGGCTACTTCCTTATAAAAAGACTGAAAATGCTTTTGAAGTGATATCTTCTGATTTTGTTTCTAATAAAGAAGGTACAGGAATTGTACATATAGCTCCTACTTTTGGTTATGAAGATGCGTTAATAGCTAAGAGACATGGAATTACATCAATGTTAGTTTGGGATAAGAAGAAAAACATAGAGCTACCGCTTGTAGATCTACAAGGTAGATTTATCAAAAGTCTACCTTTTCCATTCAGAGGAAGATATGTTAAAAAAGAATATGATAAAGAAAATAAGAATTCTGTAGATGTAGAATTAGCATTATATTTAAAAAAGAAAGGAAAAGCATTTAAGATAGCAAAATACAGACATACTTATCCACATTGTTGGCGTACAGAGACTCCTATATTATATTATCCCTTATATTCTTGGTGTATAAAGACTTCTTTTCTTATTGAAGAGATGATCTTTCTGAATAATACAATTAAATGGATTCCTTTTTCCACAGGAAAAAATCGTTTTGGATATTGGCTTAGAAAGCTTAATGATTGGAATCTTTCTCGTTCTAGATATTGGGGAATTCCAATTCCAATATGGCGTACTAAAAATCAAACAGAAGAAAAAATTATAGGTTCAATAGAAGAGTTAATAATAGAAATTAAAAAATCTATTGAAGCAAATTTTATGAAAAGAAATCCTTCGTTCAGTTTTATTATAGGTGAAATGAGTACGGAAAATTATAAACAAATTGATATTCATAAACCTATGATAGACGATATTATCCTTGTATCGTCTAGAGGAAAACCTATGCAACGCGAAGAAGATTTAGTTGATGTATGGTTTGATTCTGGAGCGATGCCTTTTGCTCAATTACATTATCCGTTTGAAAATAAAGATAAAATACAGCATGGTAAATTCTATCCAGCAGATTTTATTTCTGAAGGAGTAGATCAAACTAGAGGATGGTTTTATACTTTACATGCTATTTCATCTATGCTTTTTCGATCTGTAGCTTATAAAAATGTAGTATCTAATGGCTTAGTCTTAGATAAAAATGGACAAAAAATGTCTAAAAGTAAAGGTAATATTATTAATCCTTTTGAAATTCTTGAAAGATATGGTCCTGACGCAGTACGTTGCTATATTATTTCAAATAGTCTTCCTTGGGAAAATATAAAATTTAATTTATCGTGTATAGATGAAGTACGTAGAAAATTTTTTGGTACGCTTTATAATACCTATGCTTTTTTTGCTTTATATGCAAATATAGATCTATTCTGTTATAAGGAAGATCCTATTAAGTTATGTAGACGTCCTGAACTTGATAGATGGATTCTATCAGAATTACATCTTCTTATTAAGAATGTAGAAAATTTTTATGATAATTATGACCCTACCCGTTCTATACGAAATATTTCTTATTTTGTTATAACTCAACTAAGTAAATGGTACATTCGTTTATCTAGAAAAAGGTTTTGGAAATGTATCTATTCTCAAGATAAAATAGCAGCATTCCAAACTTTATATGAAATATTATTAGTAATTGCTAAGTTGCTTGCGCCAATAGCACCTTTTTTTTCTGATATTTTATATAAAGATCTAGTAGATGCAAGCAGAAAAGAAATATATAGAAGCGTTCATCTCTCTTATTTTCCAAAAGGACAAAAAAATCTTATAGATATTAAATTACAAGAACAAATGCACGTTTCTCAACGTATTGCTTCTATAGTTTTGTCTCTAAGAAAAAAAGAAAATATAAAAGTTCGTCAACCTCTTAAACAATTGAGAATTTTATCGTTTTCTTATGAAAACTATAATAAAGTTAATTATCTTACTGAACTAATAAAACAGGAAGTTAATGTAAAGAAAATTCTTCCTCTGTCAAAAGAGGAAGCAGAGAATTTTTATATTAAAGAAATAAAACCAAATTATAGACTTTTGGGACCTCGTTTTGGTAAGAATATCTATAAGATATCAGAATTACTGATTAAACTTTCTATAAATCAAATTAATAAGTTGGAAGAAAATAAATATTGTACTATAGAGATAGAAGGAAGAAAACAAAAAATAGGAATAGAAGAAGTAGATATATTAACTAAAAAAATAAAAGGATGGTCAGTAGCTTTTGAAGAAGATTTTATTATAGCACTTGATATTCAAGTAGACGAAACTTTACGTCTTGAAGGAATAACTCGCGACTTTGTAAGTAAGATTCAACAAATAAGAAAAAAAAGTAAATTAAAAGTTACTGATAAAATTATTCTATATGTTGCTGCTTCTTCGTTCATAAAAAAAGCTATTATTTTAAATAAAGATTATATCTGCTATAATACACTATCCATTTATTTATATTTAGGTTCTAGTTCGAACTTAAAGTTCAAAGAAGAGAAAGAAATAGAAATTGAAGAAGAAAAACTAAGTATCTTTATTCACAAGCTAAAATAAGTTTCTAGCTTTTTTAACAGCTGCTACCATATTTTTAAGTGCAGGTTTAGTTTCATACCAAGTTCTTGTTTTTAATCCACAGTCAGGATTTACCCACAATCTTTTAGTATTTAATAATTTAGTTGCTTTTACCAAAAATTTTAACATTTCTTCTATACTAGGTTCTCTAGGAGAGTGAATATCGTATATTCCTGGACCTATATCGTTTGGATATTTAAATCGTGCAAAGTCTTCAAGAAGATCCATTTGTGATCGTGAAGTTTCTATTGTTATGACATCTGCATCCATGCAAGCTATGAACTCCATAATTTCATTAAATTCACTATAGCACATATGTGTGTGAATTTGTGTATCATTTCTAACTGCACTTGAAGCTATTCTAAACGATCTTATCGCCCATTTAAAGTATTCATCCCAATTTTTATCTTTTAAAGGTAAGCCTTCTCGTAATGCTGGTTCATCTATTTGTATAATCCTTATACCAGCCTTCTCTAAATCCAAAAGTTCATCTCTAATAACCCAAGCAATTTGCTCTGCTGTTTTATCTCTATCTTGATCATCTCTGACAAAGGACCACTGTAAAATAGTTAAAGGTCCAGTTAGCATACCTTTCATTGGTTTTATTGTTTTTTCTTGAGCAAAAGAACTCCAATTTACTGTCATAGCTTTAGCCCTACTAACATCTCCATAAATGATAGGAGGCTTAACACAGCGGTAGCCATAACTTTGGACCCAAGCATTTTTAGTATGAAAAAAACCATTAAGTTGTTCACCAAAAAATTCTACCATATCATTTCTCTCTAGTTCTCCATGTACCAAAACATCTATACCTATTTCTTCTTGAAAATTTATAATTTTTATAATGTTATTTTTAATTTCTTTTTCATACTCTTCTAAAGTTATTTTTCCTTTTTTTAAATTTGATCGTAATTTACGAATTTTTTTTGTTTGTGGAAAAGAACCTATAGTTGTAGTAGGAAATAAAGGCCATTGAAAATGTTTATTTTGAAGTTCTTTACGAACTACAAATGTAGAAGTTCTATGTATATCTTTTTCTTTAGTAGAAAAAATACGGTTCTTTACGTTAAGATTATGAATGAGTTTTGAAGTAGAGAAAAATTCTTGTGAACGAAGATTATTTATAAATAACATTTTATTTCCTTCCAAGATATTCTTTAAATATTGAATTTCTTGAAGTTTTTGATTGGCAAAAGCCAATCTATCTTTTAGATAGGTAGCAATATTTTCTTCAATATTTTTATCAAAAGGAACATGTAAAAGTGAACAGCTTGGAGCTATCATTAAATTCCTTTCTCCTAAAAAAGTAATTGCCTTCTTAATAAGATTCAAAGAATTTTTAAAATCATTTTTCCAAATATTCCTTCCATCAATCAAACCTAAAGATAGTATACGTCCTTTAGGAAAGTTTATTAAAATATTATTAAGTTGATCAGGTCTTTTTACTAAATCAATATGCAATGCAGAAACTGGCAAAGAAAGAGCCATAGAATAATTTTCATCAAGTCCTTCAAAATAAGTAGCAATTAAAATTTTAATATTAGGACAATATTTTTCTATATATGAATAAGCATTTAAAAATGCTTTTTTTTCTTCTTCTTTAAGTTTAAGCACAAGAAAAGGTTCATCTAGTTGGATCCATTCAGCACCTTTCTGCAATAAATTATTTATAATTTCTGTGTATACTGGTAATAGACGGTCAAGTAGATTGATACGGTGAAAACCCTTATCTTTTTCTTTTCCTAGAAGAAGATAAGAAACTGGCCCAATAAGTACAGGTTTAGGGATTTTGTTTAAGACTTTTTTCGCTTCTTCAAAATCTTCAAATATTTTTTGTGAATATAAATAAAAAGTTTGATCATATGAGAATTCTGGAACAATATAATGATAATTTGTATCAAACCATTTAGTCATCTCCATAGCTGGAATGTCAATATTTTCGTACTGATAACCTCGTGCCATTGCAAAATATAAGTCAATAGGATTAACAGAAGAAACTAATGGACTATATCTTTTAGGAATAGCACCAAGTAAAAAAGACATATCAAGTACTTGATCATAATAACTAAAATCATTACACGGGATCAGATCAAGGAATGATTGTAATTTCCAATGGTTCTCACGAAGTTTTCGTGTTTCTTGAGATAGAAGGTCTATAGTTATTTGTCCAGACAAATATTGTTCTGTAACTTTTTTAAGTTCACGATTTATTCCTATTCTAGGATAACCTAAATTATGTGTTATCATATAAATGATAAAAATATATATTTAAAAATGCTAATTTCATATATGAAATACATATGTTAAATGTTAATAATATTAATGATGGAAGAATAATATTTATGGGAACTTCATATTTTTCTGTTTTAAGTATTGAAAATTTATTGAAATATAAATATAACGTATTAGGTGTAGTAACTACTACTGACAGATTTTCTGTCAGGAACAAAAAGCTTTTTGTAGAATCAGCTATAAAAAAATATTCTAGACTTCATGCATTGCCTATTTTACAATCTGATGATTTGAAAAATTATCTTTTTTTAGAAACGTTACAAAAATGGCATACTGAAATATGCATTATCGTAGCTTTTCGTATGTTACCTAAAATTGTTTGGAATATACCAATATTTGGTAGCTTTAATTTACATCCTTCTTTATTACCAAATTATAGAGGAGCTGCACCTATCCATTGGGTGATTATGAATGGCGATACTAAAACAGGTATATCTATTTTTAGAGTAGATGAAAAAATAGATACGGGAAGGATGCTCTTACAAAAGAAAATAAGTATTGAAATGGCAGAAAATGCTGGTTCTTTGTCGATAAGATTATCGGAAATAGGAGCTTATCTAATAGTTAATACTATTAAATGTATTTTTTATAATTGTATAGCACCTAAAGAACAAACTACAAATTTTAATCTTGCACCTAAGTTATTAAGGGTTGATACTAAAATAAACTGGAAAGCAACTCTTAAAGAGATCTATAATAAGATTCGAGGACTTAGTCCATTCCCTGGTTCTTTGTCGATATTAGAAGAGAATATGTTTAAAAAAAAAGAATTTAAAATTTATCGTGCGTATTATAGTTTTGAACACCATCCAAAAAATATTGGAACCGTAGAAGAAAATAAAATTTTTATTAAGGAAGGATATTTATTAATTTTAGAATGCCAGTTAGAAGGGAAACTAAAGCCTTTTTGGCAAAAACAAATTAGGCGTGATAGCTTAGTTGGTTAGAGCATCGGCTTCATAATTCGAAGGTTGGGGGTTCGAATCTCCCTCACGCTACTTTTTAAGTTGTTATCTATACATAATATTACCATCAAGAAATTCTTGAATAGCTATAGCAGTAGGTTTAGGAAGAGATTCATAAAATTTTGCTATTGTTATTTGTTCTTTATTTTCTAAATTATCATATAAAGAATCATTATAGAGATAAAATTCTTCCAGTTTTTTATCTAACTCCGCCTTAATTGCACTGTTTATTTGAATACTTCTCTTACCTAAAATATTTATAATAGCATAAATATTATTTTCATATTTTTCTAATTCTTTTCTATCAATAGTTTCTGTAGAAAAAGATATTTGAAAATTCGCAAAATTCATGTTATTAATATAATATAGAGGTTATTTCTATATATCTGTTATATAGAGTTTTTATTTTAACTTTTAATTCTTTGGAAGCTTTTATAAGAGGTAATCGTACATATAGTTTACAAATTGTTAGTAATTTTAAAAAATATTTAATTCCTGTTGGATTTACCTCTTTAGACAAAGAATTTATTAAATTATAAATATGATAATAAGATTCAAAGACTTTATTAATTTTATTATCATAAGAATTATCAATCATATTGGAAAATATTTGTGGAATTGCTTGCGCAAGTACTGAAATTACACCTTCTCCTCCACTTAAAGTTATTGGTAATGCTAAGGCATCATCTCCAGAAATAACACTGAATTCTTTAGGTTTATTATTAATAAGTTCATAACTTTGGAATAATCTTCCAGATGCCTCTTTAATTCCAATTATATTACCATATTCTTGAGCTAATCTAAGTACAGTTTCAGGTAAAATATTTGATCCAGTCCTAGATGGAACATTATATAATACAATGTTTTTTTGTATACTTTCTGCTATTTTTTTGAAATGTTGATAAATTCCTTCTTGAGAAGGACGATTATAATAAGGAGAAACAGAAAGTATAGCCTCAAAATTAGAATCTTTTATGTTTTTTATTTGTTCAATAATACATTCTGTATTATTTCCACCTATACTTAAAATAATAGGTAGATCATGATGATTTATTGATTGTATAAAATCAATAATATTGTTTTTTTCTTTGCTTTTTAAAGAACTTGGTTCTGAGGTACTACCTAATAATACTAGATAATCTACAGAACCTATATTTATATGAGTTACTAATTTTTCAAGACTTTTATAGTCTATTTTGTTTTTCTCATTAAAAGGCGTAATAAGTGCAGCCCCTGTGCCAAAAATTCTTTTCATATTGAAGTTTTATTTAAGTAGCATTTTTTTTTCATTGAAAATGTACAAGAATTTTAATTATTAAAATAAAATAATTTTTTTTATGGATTTTGATTTAGTAATTATAGGCTCTGGTCCTGGAGGTTATGTCGCTGCTATAAGAGCAGCGCAGCTAGGATTTAAAACTGCTATAATAGAAAAAGAAAAATTAGGAGGTATTTGTTTAAATTGGGGCTGTATACCCACAAAAGCTTTATTAGAATCTTCATACTATTATTATAAGCTTGATAAAAAATTTTCAAAACATGGAATTTTTGTAAGTGATGTTATACTTGATTTTTATCAAATGATTCATAGAAAAAATAAAATAATACATAGTATTTCTAAAGAAATAAAATATCTACTGAATAGAAATAAAGTTGACATATTTCAAGGATTAGCTACTTTTAAAAATTCTAACACACTCTATTTATTTACTTTAGAAAAAGAAAAATTACAATCAGTTATTTTTAATAATGCCATTATTGCTACTGGATCTAAGGCTGTTGATAGTCCTATTTTTAGGATAGATAAACAAAGAATTATTAGTTCTACTGAAGCTCTATCTCTGAAAGAGATTCCTAATCACCTTATTATCATTGGAGGTGGCGTAACAGGAGTAGAAATTGCTTCAGTGTACTGTCGTCTAGGTAGTAAAATAAGTCTTATTGAGTTTTGTGATCAAATTCTGTCTTCTATGGATATTTATGTCTGTAAAGAAATACATAAGATTCTCTATCTATTGGGAATAGATTTTTACCTTTCTTCTACAGTTAAAAGTGTCAAAGTCAATATAAAAGAAGTAGTAGTTTGTATAAAAAATAACTTATCTGAAGTTAATACATTGATTGGTGATTACGTTTTAGTTGCTATAGGAAGAATGCCCTATACTAAAGATCTTGGGTTAGAAAATATTGGCGTTTTTCTTAAAACGAATGATTTTATTCCAGTAAACGAAAAGTTACAGACTGTTTCTAACAATATTTATGCAATAGGAGATGTAATTGGAGGCCAAATGTTAGCGCATAAATCGGAAAAAGAGGGACTCTTTGTCGTTGAACATATAGCAGGACATAAACCATATATAAATTATTCTCTCATTCCTTCTGTTGTATATACAGGACCAGAAGTAGCTTCTGTAGGAAAAAATCAAGAACAACTAAGAGATGAAGGGAGATCGTACAATATTGGTAAATTTCCTATGCGATCTCTTGGTCGGAGTAGAGTCAGTGGCGATCTAGATGGATTTGTTATAATTCTATCTGATAAAAATACAGACGAAATATTAGGATGTCATATTATAAGTTCGCGTGCATCTGACATGATAATGGAAGTAGCAGTAGCTATGGAATTTGGAGCAACATCTGAAGAAATCGCACATATTTCACATCCTCATCCTACTTTCTCAGAAGCCATTAGAGAAGCATCTAATAAAATATATACTCTTTCTCCTATAACTAGAAAAGTAATATAAATTAAGGTGGGAAAAGGGAAATATACTTTAGCGATTGTTTTGGCTAGTATGGTTAAAACACTTTAATTTTGAAAAAATTAAGTAAAACTTTTGAACCCCTTGAAGAAATAACGATATTATTTGCAGGAGACTCTGGAGATGGTATGCAACTTGTTGGAAGTCAATTTACTAAGACTTCTTCTTTTATTGGTAATGATGTAAGTACGTTTACAGAATTTCCAGCAGAAATTCGTGCTCCCACTGGATTCCTTTCAGGAATCTCCGGGTTTCAAATTAATTTTGGTAGTGTAGAAATCTCTTTTCCCGGAGATTGTTATGATGTATTAGTAGTCTTGAATGCATCAGCATTAAAAAAAATATATTCCATTTTTAAAAAAAAAGGTATTATTATTATAAATACTTCTGGATTTTCTCTAAATAATTTAAAAAAGGCAGGTTATCAAGATAGTTTTAATCTTTTAAAAGAGATATCAGCTTATACTTTATATCCAATAGATATATTAATGCATACTGAAAATACTAATATTGGAAAATATAAGAATATTACTAAAAATATGTTTGCATTGGGTTTTGTTTATTGGCTTTTCAAACGCACTCTTGTATATACAGAATGTTTTTTAAAAAAAAATCTTAAAAAGAATCCAACGCTCTTAAAAGCTAATTTAATCGTCTTAAGAGCAGGATTTAACTTTGGAAAAAAAAGTTCTACAAAAATATTAAAAATAAAATCAGCTATATTCCCTTCAGGAAATTATAGAAATATAAAAGGAAATCAAGCTATTGTTCTTGGATTGTCGGCAGCATCTGTTCAAGCACAGATTGGGCTCTTCTATGCTGGATATCCTATTACACCGGCTTCAGATATCTTACATCATTTTTCTAAATATAAAAATTTAGGTGTTAAGAGTTTTCAAGCGGAAGATGAAATTGCTGCAATTACTTCTGCTATTGGTGCATCTTTTGCAGGATCATTAGGCGTTAGCGGAACTTCCGGACCAGGCATGGCTCTTAAACAAGAGGGGATAGGACTAGCTTTTATGTTAGAATTACCTCTAGTAATAATTAATGTACAACGGGGAGGTCCTTCAACAGGCTTACCAACAAAAATTGAACAAAGCGATCTTTTTCAATCAATTTATGGACGGAATGGTGAAACTCCTATGCCAGTGTTAGCTCCTCATTCCCCTTCTCATGCATTTGAGATGGCTTTCCAAGCAGCTAAAATTTCTATAGAACATATGACCCCCGTTATATTGTTAAGTGACATATATATAGCTAATGGTTCTGAAATATGGCGTTTTCCAAATCTATCTCAGCTAGATTCAATTTATCCCCCTTTTGCTAACAAAAAAAACTTTTTACCTTATGAAAGAAATGAAAGGGCGGTAAGAAATTGGGGATTCCCTGGAATGGCTTTTTCTGAACATTGTATTGGAGGGCTTGAAAAGGAAAATAAAACAGGGAATGTCTCTTACGACCCTAAAAATCATGAAAAAATGATTTCCTTAAGAAAAATAAAAATGGATTTTATTCAAGATAGATTACCGTTACAAACCATTGATTCAGGAGTAAGACCTGGAAAAATATTGTTATTAAGTTGGGGCTCAACTTACGGAATCATTAGAGGGACTATGAAAACCCTTATCAAGGAAAAAAAAAGAGTTGCACATTCCCATATAGACTACCTATCTCCTCTGCCTCAAGGCCTTGAAACCTTGTTTCAAGATTATAAAAAAGTTATAGTATTTGAACTTAATGGCGGTCAACTAATTCATATTATTCGTGATAAATTTCTTGTAGATGTAGTATCTTTTTATAAAATACAAGGAAGACCGTTTACTACTAGTGAAATTATTACTGAGGTTTATAGGCTATTAACGATAACGTGACTAACTATCATTAGATTATTAGATTCGGTAGAGAAATGTGTATAAAAGAAAATATACAAAAAGTTATTGATGAGTTTTTATTCATCGAAAGTTGGGAAGAGCGTTATGAATATCTTATTTTTTTAGGGAAAAAACTTCCTAAAAGGTCTAAGAATTTAAGAACTAATAATAATATTATTATTGGTTGTCAATCTAAAGTTTGGTTGCGTGCTTATATAAAATTTAATAAAATATTTTTCCATGCTGATAGTGATGCTCTCGTCCCTAAAGGGATTGCTGCTTTAATGTTACGTATATATTCTGGACAATTTCCTTATGAAATCATTCATAACACTCCTCTTTTTATAGAGAAAATTGGGTTTTCTTCTTTTCTTACTTCTAATAGAGCTAATGGAATTGAGGCTATGTTTAGAGCTATAAAAAAGTACGCTATTTATTTTCAATAAAAAATATACAATTGCACTTTCATTACATAGTGGGTTTCTTTAGTCGTTAGGGCAGTTGAAAGCTTCTAATACTCCTATAGACAATAAAAATAAATAAGCTGCCTACAATAGTAAACGCCAAAAATATATATCTATCATGTGTCCTAAAAATGGAATTCCTAAAATCATAGGAATCATCAAAGATTAAATGCACGTTTAATAAAATAGGACCTTTCTTCAGGAATATTTCCATACCAATAAAGTAATAATTGTGAAAACCACAAATATATCCATTACATAAACTAGTAGTAAATACTATGACTTTGTTAAGAGCAAAAACACACCCAATAACTTACTAATACATACCATCCAAAAGATTCTAGACTCATTCCCCACTTCCACCTAATAGAAAAAAAAGAAATAAATAATACTGATATAGTACTCATCCACAACATAAAAAATGTCCATACAGTAATATATAGAAGAGGTAAGAAGGTATAAGAAATATTAAGAAAATAAGGAAAAGTGATAATCCCTTCTATCACATTACTTACTATAATTCCCCTATATATTGAATTACTAGAATGCGCCTAAAGAAATCCCAGTGAAATAATATTTTACCCATATAAAACGCTATCCTAGCGGGACGATTATGTGCTTTATCTAAAAAAGTTTGATGATATGAAGGGTGAAAATAAACTGTTTGTCCAATAACTATTGGAGAAAAGCCCTATGATTATTTAGGAACATATTTTTTAATCTACATATTCTGCTATTTACCATAGGTATTCTTGTATTAGTTCTGAACCATATATCCCCTTTTTCCCATACACTGCCTATAGTCTAGAACACCAAGAATTTTTTCAGTATTAACTAATTCTCCTTGTCCATTATCTCCATGACAAATAGCGCAATTTATTTTATACATGGATTTTCCTCTTTCAATATCAAAGTAATCTAAAGGTGATTCAGTAATTTTTAATGATGCAACCTAATCCTTTATTAAAATTAGGTAAAGTATAGGTAAGTATTTGGTTTTCCGTACGTGAAATATCCAAAAGGACGTATCTGAATAGAATAATATATCTCTGTCATATAAACTCTTCTCGTATATAATTTCTTATAAATCACTATAATATATATAATATTCATGAAGGAAACTCTTTTATAATCACTTCTTTGGCACCTTATCTTTATTCACAAACTTTTTAATCTTCGAGGATTTGGCTCCTTGGAGAAGATTATCAAGTAGGTTATACACATAAAAAAAAATATAGTGAGTTAAAATATAATAGGAATAAAGGATGGGAAATTAAGATTAAGGCAGGCTTTTTCCACCAATATTTTTCCACCAATATCTTGAGGCCAATCAAGTAATATATACTAAAGCAGTTCCAAATAATGGAACCGGGATTTTCTATAAATCACTGTAGTAGTCTTCTTTCTCATCTTTTTTTGTTATTTTACTATAGTTTTTAACTATGATTGAGCAATTACAGGAAAAGTACGGGCATAAATAAGATATAGTACAAAGAAAAAACTACCTATAAAAATTCCTATATCTATAAAAGAAGGTAAAAATTCAGTACAATATGGCATAATCATGACTTAGATTTATAACAATAATATCAAAACGTTTAAACCACATTCCAAAATTAATAAAATAATATGACCTTCTTAAACAATTGAGGAATAAGTACATTACAAATAATGAAGCCCACCAAAAAGGCCCTGTAGAAAAATAAGTAAAATCTTCAAAGGGGCTACATGAATACCAGGAACTAATCTTCTAAGAACTTTCCTAACGACATCTAAAAGATGCAACCCCTGTGCCGCTCCATCTACAAAATAAGGAGAGTTTAATAATTGAAGTTGCAAAATCAAAAGAAACAAAAAGGAGCGCATAATCCTGCTAATACAAGAGATAATTCTTCAAATAATTGCCAAGGAATCAAAAGACAGTAGATATTGAAAAAGAAGTATCTTATCGCAATAACATAAAAGAGGACATAATAAGGCCTGAATCACAGAAAAAATTGTCCCTCTGCTGAGAGACGCTAAAAGTACTGCATAAATCAATATTCCTGAACAATATGAACAATTCCAACCCATCATACAAAATTAGTAATATCCCATGCCCAATTTATAGTTCTATTTACCCCCCAAACACCTATTCCAGTTATTATAGAACCCCATAAAAATGCTGAAAGGGTCTTCATAAAAGAAGAAAATTTAGAAGGTTATAACTTCTATTCTCTTTAATCTTCTCGTAAATTTTACTTTCATTATCGTTAATATCTCCAAAAATTATTGCCTTAGTACAAGAAGGCTGAAATTCTTCATCTTTTAATTTTCTTCCTTCTTTTAAATCATTTTTCCATTACACCCCTACTTCTTAATACAACATCAGGACTATATATCATTCTTTCAATATCATTATTTCTTAAACCAATTAAAACTACGAACTTTATAAGGACAGTTATTAGCATCTCGTATTGTGTCCTCCATGAGATATTGCACCTACCGGACATATTGTTTCGCATGGAGCATTGGAACAATGTTGACACAGGCTGAAAAATAACTATTGGATTAAAATACATTTCAGGTGTCATAGAACATTCTATGTTGAGAAAAACCATGTTTAGCTAATATTAATAACGATCAACTCTTCATTCTTTCCAACTACAAAAACATGCAATTTTGCCACAGCCAATACAGGAAAACAATTATCAAATTAAAATGATGACCTTTTGATCTATCACGTTCTTTCCTTTATATGTCTCAATTTGTTCTTCTTCATTTCATATTTCTTTGGTATATTTAAATAAATTTCTATAGTAATACACGCAAATTCATGTATATTATTTACTTTTTCAAGTTTAATTACATTTTAGAAACACTGAATTCTCTATATAATTTATACCCATTTATCCATTTTTTTAATATCTCCATGATAAGCTCTATAGATAAAGTATACGTTGAATAATGACGTATATTTAAATTGCAACCTACATTAAAGGCTTTATATTTGTTTTTTCCATCTTCAATATATTTTCCTTCCATCATACTTAAAGGGCAATTCAATTATGTATAAAAGGATAAGGTATATCCCATCTATCAATAGGTTCGAATCGAAAAACCAATAATAATGAACTTTATAAAATCTTTTTCAAGTAATTTTTCTGTTGTTTCTATTTTTCTTTAATATCTTTATGAAGCCAATTTATATTTCTTTTCTCTGTAATTCAGAAAGAGGAGGTCCAATTAGTTTCTTAGTAAGATCAATAGTCAATAGAATGATAAGAAGTACAATTTCTTTTAAATAAAAGAGAACCATTTTCTATATTTCCTTCCTGTGCTATAAAAATATAGAAAAGTTGAAATAAGGAAAAAAAACCTTACAAATAATTTTATTTTTTTATTCATCTTCTATAGAAAAGTTATTAAAACAAGGTTAAGTACTGAACTTCATTGATAATTAGTTATATAAAATTTATGCGTGCAATGGTAAAATTAATAGGATATGTAAGAAAAATATTCTTAACTTTAAAAGAATTCATATAGAAATGGTTTCTGTAAAAATTAAAAAACAAAACTTAATTGAGAAAGTAATAGAACTTCTCAAATCTATTTATGACCCCGAGATAGAAGTAAATATTTATGAATTAGGACTGATATATGATATTCAAATCAGTCAACAGGCCCATATAAAAGTAACCATGACACTTACTACACCTAATTGTCCTGTTGCAGATAATTTTATTAAAGAAGTAAAACAAAAAATACAAACTATAGATAAGGTTAAATCTATAGATATTATATTGACTTTTGATCCTATTTGGAGGACTGATATGTTAAGTGAAGAAGCTAGTTTTCAACTAGAACTAGAATAATAAGAAATTATTATCTAAAAAAAGAAGTATATTTTATTATTATGAAAATTTCAGGAAAAATAAAAAAAATTCTTGATACTCAAACTTTTTCTAGTGGTTTTAGAAAAAGAGAATTAGTGATTCTTACTGATGACTTATATCCTCAACATTTATTGATTGAGTTTTTACAAGAGAAAATTTATCTTTTAAATGGTTTAAAAATCAACGATTATATAAAAATATCTATAAATATTAGGGGAAGGGAATGGATAAATTCTGAAGGAATCAGAAAATATTTTAATTATATACAAGGTTGGCAAATAGAAAAAATAAAAAGTAAAGTCCCAATATCTTCTATGCCTACCTATTCTTCTAATGTAATCTATGATGATTTACCTTTTTAAAGTAAATGGAGAATAACTAATAGAAAAGAAGGTGTAGTTGGTATTTTTATTGAGAATAATTTACACTACCGACATAGCTAAATATTTAGTTTATGAGTCTATTTTTAAAATATAGGAGGCTATGGCTATCGTCTTCTTAAAAAGAAAAATTCCCTTTACTTATATTTTATTTTTCTTTTATATTACTTTTTATTGGTGGAACGGGGTTTGAGGGTATAATGTCTATTAAAGAAGAGATTTACTTTTATATTTCTTCAAATGGATGATGGAAATATAAAAGTTCTTATTTACCCTTTACATAACAATTTAAAGATGCATGTATTAAAGTACAAGGATGCTAAAAACTATTTTATAGAGAACTCTAATGGTAAACAGTTTATTAAAATAGTTCCTATAGGTTCACATGGAAATATAGAAAATTATATTAAACAAAGATAATCTAAAAATAACATATATTATATGTACTTACTAATAAAAAGTAAAGTATACTATTTTGTCTTCAGTAAAAAATGGTTCTATTTATAATGGTATACCTCAAAAGTACATATTAGAGCCCAATCTATCGGATTGGAGCAATTTGTAAATGAACCTGTTACTATTGCATATGGTCCAGTTTTTTAATATTCCTTTTTTCTTACATTTCCTGGATCTTATCTTCCCTCCTCTTTTCTAGTGAATTGACAGTTGTCGATAGAAATATAGAAAAAAAAATACGTGTATACATGAATAATATTCTTGATTATAAGGCATAGGTTTTTTCAATCAGGGAAAGGATCTTTTATTATGGTTATTTTTTCTTACTATCGGTCCTTATTTAGGAGGAAAAAGGGCAAAGTTGGGATCTAAAAGAAACATGGGCATTGATTAGTATAATAGCTAAATGCTCTTTCATCTATCTTAATGATTTATTAAGGTGTCAGGCAAAAGATGATCCTATTCATATTATTTTATGTATGTTCTATCTAAATATTATTTTTTTTTCTATCATCTATATTTTACGGCAACCATTAGTTTTAAAGATTTTTTGTAAGATTTATAATTTCTTGTATTCTATTTTTATCATCTTTGTGATTTTAATGGAATCAATAATCAGGGTTTTGTAATAATTAGTGGTAAAGTTTCTAATATCAAGGGATAATGGGTTCCCAATATTATAATATTCATAGTCAGCATCTTTTTTTTTAAATGCTAATCCAAAAAGATGCTTATTTGCTTCTATTGAATGCGCTCCTCCTGATAATACTATCTGTTTATCAGTAATATTTAATATGTTTTTGTATTGCTCTATTTCAAGTAAATCCCCTTAACTCATTTTTACTATAGTTTTTAACACAATTTTATAGTAATTATCATACTTGTAGAAAAAGATAGTCTCCTACTAAAACTGCTATTTTATTTTTCAATAGAGCATTGATTGATAAATTTCCACGTCGTATATGGCTATTATCTACTATATCATCATGAAGTAATGTTGCAGATTAATTATATCAAATAGGCAGTATTATATGTTTTATCTGTAATTTTTCCAAGCATTTTAGCAATAAGAAATATTAATATTGGACGTATTTGTTTTCCTTTTCGTTTCATTATATAATGAATAACATTTAGGTATTACTTTAATTTCATTTCTATCATAAATAGAACTACATATTTCTTCATAGATTTTATATTGATGTAATGTCTTGTATTCAATTGCATTCATCATTTTATAATATAAGCATAGCATCTCCATAGGAATAAAACCTGTATTTTCTTTTACTGCATTTTGATAGGCTTTTATAGTTAAGTCATAACCCATAAAAGCCGCGACCATTATAAATGATGTAGATTTAGGCATATGTAAGTTAGAAATAAGAGAGTTAGCAATACTAAAATTATAAGGTGGATATATAAATTTATTTGTCCACCCATCAAAAGGATTTAAATGCTTACTTACAGAAACTGTAGTTTCAAGTGTACGCATAACACTATTTCCTACTGCACAAATACGCTTTTTTTTATCAATAGCTGTATTAATTATTTTGCAAATATTATTTTTAATATTTGCTTTTTCCGAGTCCATTTTATGTTTAGATAAATCTTCTACTTCTATTGAAGAAAATGCACTTAAACCAATATGTAAAGTAATTTCTGCTAGTGAAATACCTTTAATTTCTAATTTTTTTAACAAATGTTTAGAAAAATGTAACCCAGCTGCTGGAGCTACAATAGAACCTTCTTCTTTTGCATAGATAGTTTGATAACGTTCCATATCTTTTTTATCTACTTCTCTTTTTATATATTTAGGAAGTGGTGTTTTTCCAATAGCATAGAGTTGTTTTTGAAATTCTTCATAAGAAAGATCTGAAAGAAAACGTAATATTCTTCCTCTTGAAGTTGTATTATCAATGACTTCAGCTACTAAATTATAGTTATATTTATGAGTTTTTTTCCTGAAGAAAATTTTATTCCCAATACGGATTTTTCTAGCTGGCTCTACTAAGACATCTAAAATCTTATTTTTTTTATCTAATACTCTAAGTAAAAATACTTTTATTTTAGCTTTTGTTTGCTCTTTATAACCGTACAAAATAGCAGGAAAAACTTTTGTATTATTTAAAATAATTACATCTTCTTTATCAAAATAATTTATTAGGTCTTTAAACAATTTATGTTCTATCTTCCCTGTTTTTCTATGAATAACCATAAGACGAGATTCATCTCTTTCTTTTGATGGGTATTCAACAATAAGTTTTGATGGAATTTTAAAGTTCAAATCTGAAGTTTTTATTTCTATTTGTTCAAAACAATTCATTTTTATTAAAAATTATTCTCATTAAATGAATTTAATGAATCTTTAATTATTTTAATTTGGTAAAAAAAAATAATTTATAATTATCTCTTCTCTAGAAGAGAGAATCATATCTTTAATATGTAAATAGTTAATTTATACATTCTTATAAAAGCCTTATATTTTCTTTTGAAATAGGTAAACTTTAAAACTACAACGAAGAGTTTGATCCTGGCTCAGAATTAACGCTAGCGGCGAGCTTAACACATGCAAGTCGAGGGGCATCGAAAAATTTTTAATTTGTCGGCGACCGGCGAATGGGTGAGTAACACGTATGCAATCTACCTTTTGCTGGGGTATAGCCAGAAGAAATTCTGATTAATCCCCCATAATATAAAGTTTCTGCATGGAGCCTTTATTAAAACTTAGGTGGCAAAAGATGAGCCTGCGTTTGATTAGTTAGTTGGTGAGGTAATGGCTCTACCAAGACTATGATCAGTAGGGGGCCTAAGAGGGTGTACCTCCACACTGGTACTGAGACACGGACCAGACTCCTACGGGAGGCAGCAGTGAGGAATATTGGTCAATGGAGGAAACTCTGAACCAGCTACGTCGCGTGCAGGATGAAGGTCTTTTAGGTTGTAAACTGCTTTTGTATAGAAATAAAATATCTTACGTGATAGGAGATTGAAGGTACTATACGAATAAGTGTCGGCTAATTCCGTGCCAGCAGCCGCGGCAATACGGATGACACAAGCGTTATTCGGATTTATTGGGTTTAAAGGGTGTGTAGGCTGTTTATTAAGTCAGTAGTGAAAGCTTACAGCTTAACTGTAAAATTGCTATTGATACTGGTAAACTTGAGTAAGATTGGAGCATCTGGAATGTATGGTGTAGCGGTGAAATGCATAGATATCATACAGAACACCGATAGCGAAGGCAGGTTGCTAAATCTTTACTGACGCTCAGTGCACGAAAGCGTGGGGAGCAAACAGGATTAGATACCCTGGTAGTCCACGCCCTAAACGATGATCACTAGCTATTGGAAAAACGATATTCAGTGGCTTAGCGAAAGCGATAAGTGATCCACCTGGGAAGTACAGTCGCAAGATTGAAACTCAAAGGAATTGACGGGGGTTCGCACAAGCGGTGGAGCATGTGGTTTAATTCGATGATACG
This sequence comes from Candidatus Uzinura diaspidicola str. ASNER, assembly GCA_000331975.1. Classification (GTDB taxonomy): domain Bacteria; phylum Bacteroidota; class Bacteroidia; order Flavobacteriales; family Blattabacteriaceae; genus Uzinura; species Uzinura diaspidicola. The sequence goes on along the minus strand of CP003263.1, from coordinate 45,986 downwards.
CGAGGAACCTTACCAAGGCTTAAATGTATTACGAATAAGCTGGAAACAGCTTAGTCTATACGACGTATTACAAGGTGCTGCATGGTTGTCTTCAGTTCGTGCTGTGAAGTGTTTGGTTAAGTCCTATAACGAGCGCAACCCCTATTGTTAGTTGCCATCGGGTAAAGCCGGGGACTCTAACAAAACTGCCGGTGTAAACTGTGAGGAAGGTGGGGATGATGTCAAATCATCATGGCCTCTATGCCTTGGGCTACACACGTGCTACAATGGCTGGTTACAAAGGGCAGCCACTGGGTGATCAGGAGCTAATCTCTAAAACCAGTCTCAGTTCGGATTGGAGTCTGCAATTCGACTCTATGAAGCAGGAATCGCTAGTAATCGCGCATCAGCAATGGCGCGGTGAATATGTTCTCGAACCTTGTACACACCGCCCGTCAAGCCATGGGAGTCGGGGGTACCTGAAGTCAGTAATCCTTCAGTGGTCTGCCTAAGGTAAACTTGATGACTAGGGCTAAGTCGTAACAAGGTAACCGTACCGGAAGGTGTGGTTGGAATATCTCCTTTTTCAGAGAAGTTTTTTTCTCTTTTCAAAGGAAAGTATAAGGTTTAGAAGTCTCGTAGCTCAGTGGTAAGAGCACTACACTGATAATGTAGTTGTCCGTGGTTCGACTCCACGCGGGACTACATGAATAACGGGGGATTAGCTTAATTGGTTAGAGCGTCTGCCTTGCACGCAGAAGGTCGCTGGTTCGAGCCCGGTATTCTCCACTTATTAAAATAAGATCTATTAATTAGTAAGAAATAACTAAGAGCGGATGGTGGATGACTTGGCTCTGAGAGGCGATGAAGGACGTGATAAGCTACGATAAGCTGCAGGTATTTGCTATTATATAGAGTTAATCTGCAGATTTCCGAATGGGGCAACCTACTATATTGAAGATATAGTATTACATAAAGTAAGGCAAACCTAGGGAACTGAAACATCTAAGTACCTAGAGGAAAATAAAACAAATGTGATTCTGTAAGTAGTGGCGAGCGAAAATGGAGAAAGCCTAAACCGCCAAGTGTTTCGGCTTTGGCGGGGTTATAGGTCTACAATATAGAATGAAATTATGTAGTAGAATGATCTGGAAAGGTCAATCAAAGAGGGTGATAATCCCGTATACGAAATGTGATTTCTACTAAGTAGAAACCTGAGTATGGTGGGACATGTGAAATCCTGTCTAAATTTACCGGAGCCATCCGGCAAGGCTAAATACTCCTCAGAGACCGATAGTGAACTAGTACCGTGAGGGAAAGGTGAAAAGAACTTTGAAAAAAGAGTGAAATAGAACCTGAAACCATTCGTTTACAAGCGGTCGAAGCCTTTTTGTAGGGTGACGGCGTGCCTTTTGCATAATGAATCTACGAGTTAATATTTACTGGCAAGGTTAAGCAGTTCAGCTGTGGAGCCGAAGCGAAAGCGAGTCTTAATAAGGCTAATAGTCAGTAGTATTAGACGCGAAACCGGGTGATCTATCTATGGGCAGGTTGAAGCTTTGGTAAAACAAAGTGAAGGACCGAACCGGTAGACGTTGAAAAGTCTTCGGATGACCTGTGGATAGGGGTGAAAGGCCAATCAAACTCGGAGATAGCTCGTACTCCCCGAAATGCATTTAGGTGCAGCGTTGTATTAAGTATTATAGAGGTAGAGCTACTGATTGGATGCGGGGGTTTCATCACCTACTAATTTCTGACAAACTCCGAATGCTATAATATGTTTTACAATAGTGAGGGTATGGGTGATAAGGTCCATATCCGAGAGGGAAAGAACCCAGACCAACAGCTAAGGCCCCTAAGTATATGCTAAGTTGATAAAACAAGGTTTGGTTACTATAACAGCTAGGATGTAAGCTCGGAAGCAGCTATTCATTTAAAGAGTGCGTATCAGCTCACTAGTCTAGTAATTGAGCATGGATAATAATCGGGCATAAGCATATCGCCGAAGCTTTGGGATTTAAAATCGGTAGGGGAGCATTGTAAATAACGTAGAAGCTATTTTGTGAAGAATAGTGGAGTTCTTACAAAAGAAAATGTAGATATAAGTAACGATAATGCAGATGAGAGATCTGCACACCGATAGACTAAGGTTTCCTCAGCTATGTTAATCATCTGGGGGTTAGTCGGGGCCTAAGATTAAGTCGAAAGGCTATATCGATGGATAAGCAGTAAATATTCTGCTACTTGCTTTTATTGTGATGGGGTGACGAAGATATGAAACCATCGCGTGTAGACGGAATTGCACGTTGAAGTAATCGGGTCTAATATATATAGAAAAAACCGTATATGTTGCTCAGTTGCAAGAGTACCATAATCTCTTTATGGGAAAATGGATAGTATGGCTAAAGGCTTCCAAGAAAATCCCCTAAACCTCAGATAAAAGCAACCCGTACCAAAACCGACACAGGTAGTCAAGGAGAGAATCCTAAGGTGTTCGAGTGAATCACGGCTAAGGAACTAGGCAAAATATACCTGTAACTTAGGGAGAAAGGTAGCCTTCTAACTTAAGTTAGAGAGTTAGAAGGCCGCAGTGAAAAGATCCAGACGACTGTTTAACAAAAACATAGGGCTCTGCTAAATCGAAAGATGACGTATAGGGTCTGATACCTGCCCGGTGCTGGAAGGTTAAGGAAGGAGGTTAACTTTTGTGAAGCCTACGACTGAAGCCCCAGCAAACGGCGGCTGTAACTATAACGGTCCTAAGGTAGCGAAATTCCTTGTCGGGTAAGTTCCGACCTGCACGAATGGTGTAACGATCTGGATACTGTCTCGGCCGTGAGCTCGGTGAAATTGTAGTATCGGTGAAGATGCCGATTTCTCGCAATGGGACGAAAAGACCCTGTGAACCTTTACTATAGCTTCGTATTGACTTTGGATAAATAATGTATAGGATAGGTGGGAGACTTTGAAGTATGACCGCAAGGGGATATGGAGTCATCCTTGAAATACCACCCTTTATTTATCTGAAACCTAACTCGGTAACGAGGACAGTGCGTGGTGGGTAGTTTGACTGGGGTGGTCGCCTCCTAAAGAGTAACGGAGGCTTTCAACGGTACCCTCAGCACGCTTGGTAACCGTGCTAAAGAGTGTAATGGCATAAGGGTGCTTGACTGTGAGACTAACAAGTCGATCAGGTACGAAAGTAGGACATAGTGATCCGGTGGTTCCAAATGGGAGGGTCATCGCTCAAAGGATAAAAGGTACTCCAGGGATAACAGGCTAGTCTCCCCCAAGAGCTCATATCGACGGGGAGGTTCGGCACCTCGATGTCGGCTCGTCACATCCTGGGGCTGAAGAAGGTCCCAAGGGTTGGGCTGTTCGCCCATTAAAGTGGCACGCGAGCTGGGTTCAGAACGTCGTGAGACAGTTCGGTTTCTATCTATTGCGAGCGTTAGAAGCTTGAGTAGAGCTAACTATAGTACGAGAGGACCTAGTTGGACTAACCTCTGGTTTATCAGTTGTGCTGCCAAGTGCAACGCTGAGTAGCTATGTTAGGGAAAGATAAGCACTGAAAGCATATAAGTGCGAAACTCTCTACAAGATTAGGCTTCTTTTTAAGAGACGTTGAAGATTACGACGTTGATAGGCTATAGGTGTAAAGGCAGTAATGTCATAGCCAAGTAGTACTAATTTCTCGTTAGTTTCTACTAATTGATAGATATTTTAAAACTCCTATAGGAGAAATTAATGTCATTGGGTGGCGTGATGCGGCGGGGATCACCTCTTTCCATTCCGAACAGAGAAGTTAAGTCCGTTAGCGCTGATGGTACTTGGTAAACCCTGGGAGAGTAAGTAGTTGCCCAATTTCTATTAGAAGACTTCACTCATCATCATTTTCACTAAAAATGTTTGTAAGTTTATAGTTAAATGTCTGAAAAATATCATTATAATACAATTACAGCAGCACTACCATACGCTAACGGTCCTCTTCATATAGGACATTTAGGAGGTGTTTACATCCCTACTGATATCTATGTTCGCTATCTTAGGCGAAAAGAGAAAGATGTAATTTTTATTTGCGGATCTGATGAACATGGAGTCCCTATTACACTACGATCTAAAAAAGAATGTATAAGCACGCAAGAAGTTGTAGATAAATATCATTCTATTATAAAGGAATGTTTAGAAAAATTTAATATTTCTTTTGATCACTTTTCAAGAACGTCTTCATCGATACATCATAAAACAGTTAGCTCTTTTTTTAAAGAGCTTTATCATAAAGATCTTATTATTGAAGAAGAATCTAAGCAATTTTATGACGAGAAAGAAGGACAGTTTTTAGCTGATCGTTATATTTTAGGGGTTTGTCCCTATTGTAAAAATACTAAAGCTTTTGGAGATCAATGCGAAAGATGCGGAATCTATCTTAGTCCCAATGAGCTAATCTCTCCTAGGTCTGCATTAAGTGGAATCTCTCCAATTCTTAAAGAAACTTTTCATTGGTTCTTGCCCTTACCAAATTATGAAGCATTTCTTAAACAATGTATTTCCAAAAAATTTTGGAAAACCAATGTATATAGCCAATATAAATCATGGATTGAAGGAGGATTAAAGCCACGCTCAATAACTAGAGATCTAAATTGGGGAATACCAGTTCCAATCAAAGAGATAGAAAATAAGGTTCTTTATGTCTGGTTCGATGCTCCTATCGGCTATATATCATCTACTATTGAATGGGCAATAAATAATAAAAAAAATTGGAAAATTTTTTGGAAGAATAAGTGTACTTCTTTGATAAATTTTATTGGTAAAGATAATATTGTATTTCATTGTATTATTTTTCCTGTAATGCTAATTGCACACGGTGATTATATTCTACCAAGAAATATTCATGCTAATGAGTTTCTAAATCTAGAAAACAAAAAAATATCTACCTCTAGAAATTGGGCTGTATGGTTACATGCATATTTAGAAGAATTTCCTAATCAACAAGACGTACTTAGATATATTCTAATAACTAAAATGCCAGAAAATAAAGATAATAACTTTAATTGGAAAGATTTTCAAATACAAAATAATTCAGAGCTGGTCGGAATATTAGGAAATTTTATACATCGTACATTAATTCTTACGAAAAAGTTTTTTTTTGGTATAGTACCTTCACCTTCAACTTTAAGAGAAAAAGATAGAAAAGTTATTAAAACTCTTCAATTAATACCTGATAATATTGGGTCACTCATAGAAAACTATCACTTTAAACAAGCCTTGAACGAATTCATGAAAATTGCTAGAATGGGAAATAAATATATTTCGGAAGAAGCTCCATGGAAAAGACATAAACATGATTACATGCGAACAAAAACCATATTATATATCTCTTTACAAATATCTGGAATGCTTACTCAATTATCTGGGCCTTTTTTACCTAGAACTTCTGAAAGAATGATGAAAATGCTTAGAATAAAAGCTCTTCCTTGGAAGCTTTTAAAAAAAAAGAATTACTCCTACCTAATGATTCATTAGGTGAATACAGTATATTCCTTTTTGATAAAATTAAAAACCCTATAATTAATGATCAATTAAACTTATGAAAATAATCATATCTCTCTGTAAGATTTATTATGTTAACAGTTTTTCCAAAGAAATATTTAGGTCAACATTTTTTACATGATGAAAAAATAGCTAAGAAAATTGTTCAAACCCTATCTTTTATAGGGTATTCTTCTATAGTTGAATTAGGACCAGGAATGGGAATGATGTCCCAATATCTTATAGATAGAACTAATGATCTTTTTGTTATTGAAATAGACACAGAATCAGTAAAATATCTACATAAAGTCTTTCCTACATTAAAAAATAGTATCATTAACATGGATTTTCTTCAATGTAATCCTATGTTATCTTCTTTTGCATTAATTGGCAATTTTCCCTACAATATTTCTTCAAATATTTTATTTTATTTACTGAAATATAGGAAATTTATCCCTGAAGTAATTGGGATGTTTCAAACAGAAGTCGCAGAACGAATTCGTTCTGCTGCTGGAAGCAAAACTTACGGTATTCTCTCTGTTCTTATACAAGCTTTTTATGAAGTAGAATCTATTTTTACTGTTCCCAACAATTATTTTTTTCCTCATCCAAAAGTAAAATCTTCTGTAATTCGTCTTCATAGAAAATCAGGTGTTACCAAAAAGGTGGATGATGCAGTATTGTTTAAAATAGTAAAAGTATCCTTTAATCAACGACGAAAGAAACTACGCAATACGCTGAAATCTTTGAATTTCTCTGAATCTTTTTATAAAATACCAATTCTTGATAAAAGAGCTGAGCAACTTTCTGTACAACAATTTATACATTTAAGCAGGCAAGCAGGATGACAAGCAGGATGACAAGCAGGATGACAAGCAGGATGACAAGCAGGATGACAAGCAGGATGACAAAGATTCTTTATGGTAAGACACTAGCGTTAAATATGAGGGAAGAAATTGCTAGGGAAGTAGATAAAATAAAAATAGTAGGATTTCGTTCTCCGTATTTAGTAGCTGTATTAGTAGGAAATAATACTATATGTAAAAATAAAAGACTGTCAAAGTGTTGGTTTACCTCCTAGCATTTCTCAATGAAGGTGATTCTATAGATGATATTCATACTTTAAATATAGTAAAAATGGCTTTGAGTATAGAAGCTTTCTATCCATCCAAAAGGAAAACATACAGTAATTCTAGGTAAGAATCTAAGTATTGCTTATGTACCGTAAATCTAATCCTAGAAATAGCACACTAACACATAGTTATCATAGTTATACACCAAGATTTTTAAAAGCGGATATGATTTCTAAAGGAACTGTTGTTATTTGTTATTGTTGGGGTAATTATTAAGTTGGAAGATGATTCTGGGTGTAATTTAGTTGGAGATGTATACTTTAAAAGTATTTTTGGTAAGTTGGGCCTCTTACACTAGCTATGCTATTAAAAAATAGACTTTGGTCTCTTAAAAAAAAATAGGGTTTTAAGTTTTTTTCTTTTTTTTAGAATATCTAGAATATCTTTTAAATTATAATTTTTAGCTTGAAGCAATACTAAATAATGAAATAATAGATCAGCTGCTTCATTAAGAAAGCGTTCTTTGTTATTCTCTTTAGCTTCTAAAATAAGTTCAACAGCTTCTTCTCCAACTTTTTGGAGAATTTTATTCATACTCCTTTCAAAGAGATCTCTAATATAAGACTTATGAATACCTACTTCTATTTTTCTTCTTAAAAAAATAATTTTCTCAAGGGTTCTAAAAAAACTATAGCATTCCTCATTCATGTCTCCCCAACAATTATTTGTACCTAGATGACAAGTAGGCCCCAAAGGAATTACTTTAATTAACAAAGTATCTTTATCACAGTCTATAAAAATTTCTTTAATGACTAAAGAATGAGAAGTTTCTTCACCTTTTATCCACTCTCTTTTTTTAGATCTACTGTAAAAAATAACTTTTTTACTTTGTAAACTCCTTAAATAAGTTTCCTCATTCATATACCCCAACATCAATACTTTTAGTGTATCAGAGTCTTGAATAATGGCTGGAACTAAGCCATCAAGAGACTTATTAAAATTAATAGAGTCTATAGACGGTGCTTTCATCTAATGGATATTTTATTACTGGACAAGTAATTTTTGATTTGCCGTATAGATATTACCTCTGAATGAAGAATACTAGCAGCTAGTGCAGCATCTGCTTTACCAACTTTAAAGACTTCGTAAAAGTCTTCCATATTTCCGGCTCCGCCGGAGGCTATTATAGGGATAGAAAGTTTCTCTGAAAATGTCCTAGTTATTCCAATAGAAAATCCTTTCTTAGTTCCGTCGTTATTCATTGAAGTAAGTAGAATTTCACCAATACCTCGTTCAACAGCTTCTTTTGCCCAGTCTAATGCTTTGTATGATGTTTTTATCCGTCCTCCATTAATATATACCCACCATTCATTTTTATGAATTTGAATATCTATCGCTAATACTATACATTGGCTTCCAAATCTTTCTACCAGTTCATTGAGCAATTGAGGTCTTTTAAAGGCTTCTGTATTTACAGAAATTTTATCAGCACCTGCATTTAGCAATCTTTCTACATCATCTAAAGATGTAACACCCCCTCCAATAGTAAAAGGAATATAAAGATAACGAGCAATTTTGTGTACAAGTGAAATTAAAGTTTTACGATTTTCTTGTGTTGCACTTATGTCTAGAAATATAAGTTCATCAGCACCTTCTTTAGCATAAAACATTGCCAATTTTACAGGATCTCCTGCTTCCTTTAAATGTTGAAAACGAATGCCTTTTACTGTTTTTCCATCTTTTATATCTAAACAAGGAATAATACGTTTCGTTAACATTTTTTCATTATTTCTCTAAGGGTTGAAATAGTGATTTTATTTTCATAAAGAGCCTTTCCTAGAATTATTCCGTAGCAACCAATATCTTTTAGATATTGTATCTCTGTAAAATTACTTATTCCACCACTAGCAACAATTTTTGTTTTTGGATATGTAGTAATTATAAGTTCATATAGTTCCAAAGAGGAGCCAGATAAAAGGCCGTCTTTAGAAATATCTGTGCAAAAATAATTTTCTACTCCAGAACTTATTGTTTCTTTTAAAAAATGACAGTAGTAAATATCTGTCATTTTTTTCCATCCATTTATAGCAATTTTTTTGTTGTTTACATCCATTCCTATAAATATTTTATTACTACCATAAAACTTAATCCATTTTTTCATAAGTTGAAGGTTTTTTACCGCAATACTTCCTATTGTTGCTATGGTAGCGCCACATTCAAAAACAACTCTTATATCTTGGTCCCTTTTAATTCCACCTCCAAAATCTATAGTGATATCAGTATTTTTTGATATTTTTTCCAAAACTCTCCAATGAGAAATTTTTCCAGATTTAGCTCCATCTAAATCTACCAAATGCAATCTAGAAATTCCAATATCTTGGAAATATAAGGAGACCTTTAGTGGATCTTTGTTGTAATGATCCTTGCGTAAATAATCTCCTTGAGTCAGTCTTACACATATCCCATCTATTAAATCTATCGATGGTATGATTTTAAATTTTTTGTCCTTCAAAGTTTTATAAAATTTTTTAGAATTTTTTGTCCTTCAAAAGAAGATTTTTCTGGATGGAATTGTGTTGCATAAAAATTGTACTTCTGTAAAGCAGCACTAAAAATACATGTATATCTTGAACAGGCTATTGTATATAAACTATTAGGAACATAATAACTATGCACAAAGTATTGAAATGGGTTTTCCCCCATTTCTTCAAAAAGCTTTCCTTTTAGATTAAAAAGTGTATTCCATCCAATTTGAGGGACTTTGTATATAAAGGTGTTGAATTTTTTTACATTGATATCAAATACACCTAAACAAATAGTATCGTTTTCTTCTGAAAAATTACAAAGTAATTGCATTCCAAGACATATTCCTAATATAGGTTGTTTAAGAGAAGGTAGAATTTCGTGTAAGCCTTTTTTTCGCAAATATCTCATTGCGGATTTTGCTTCTCCTACTCCTGGTAGAATAATTTTATCTGCACTTTTAATTACTTCCTTTTGATCACTAAGTAATGGATGGACTCCTAAACGTTTTAGAGCAAGAATTACTGATTGTACATTTCCAGCGGGATATTTTATAATAACTACTGTCATAGTATTTCTTTGGTGCTAGGTAATAGCTCGTTATTATGATTACGGGTCAATGCTATTTTAAGTACATAGGCGAAAGCCTTAAATATAGCTTCTATTTTATGATGTTCATTGTTGCCTTCTGTCTGAAAATGAAGATTACAATAGGCAACATCAGAAAAAGATTTAAAAAAATGCGCAAACATTTCTGTAGGAATATCTCCTATTTTTTCTCTTTCAAAATCTGCTTTCCAAATTAAATTACTTCTTCCTCCTAAATCTAGAGCTACCTGTACTAAAATGTCATCCATTGGTAATAAAAATCCGTATCGTGCCATACCTCTCTTATCTTTCAAAGATTTTGACAAGGCTATGCCAAGGGCAATAGCCGTATCTTCAATAGAATGATGTTCATCTACATGAACGTCTCCTTTTACTTTTATACCTAAATCTATGTTGGCATGGATGCAAATTTGATCAAGAATATGATCTAAAAAACCATACCCAGTATGAATGTCAGAAATTCCTTTGCCATTTATTTTAATAGATATTTGTATCTCTGTTTCTTTGCTTATTCGTCTAGAAGAGAATTCACTAAAACCAAATTTAAGCAAATTGTAAATTTTTTTCCAAGAAGGATGTAACGCTATTTCTTCTGTAGTATAACTACCATCTAGAGGTAACAGAATAATGCTATCACCTATAACAAAAGATTGAGAACGATCATAAGTTTTTGAAAAGTAGCTCGGTAACATTTCGGTTACCGAATTATGGTTTTCTTTATAGAAATCTATAGAAGATAAATGGATACCTTCGCCTTCAAATCTTTTTAAGATGGAGTCATGTTCTGCATGAAAAAGAACTCTTGGAAAACTTTCTGTTCCTAAATTAACTTGGTTGCTAACCAATACTAATTCATAGTCAAGTTCAGAAACTATGCGTCCGAGATAAGTAATTATCCCGGGATAAAAAATAACTTTATCAACGAATGTTTCGTTACTATTTATGAATAAAACTTTTGTTCTCAATTTTGGAAGCTGTTTTTACCTCTTGTTTTTTTTCTACCTTTAAAAAACCCTCATTTTCTCAAGAACCACCAAATCTTTTACACTGTTTCTTTTTAATTCGTCTAGGATATTCCAGATAATAAAAGCTGGTACGATTACTTGAATATAAGTCCATAAAGCAGCTTTGGGAATTCTATGAAGTCTTTTACATGATTTATGTAGAAAAGAAATAATCTTTTCTAATTTTTTATTAGGAGCATTAAATAATAGTAAGAGGTATTTATTATCTCTGGCTCTTTTAAATGCTTGAAGACGAAAAATAAGTTTCTTTGCTAATCTACTAGATTTAGGATGACAAATAAGTACTGCTTCTGAAGAAAAAATAGTTTCTATCTCTTTTAAATCATTAGAATCTAATGTACTTCCACTACTAACTAAATCACAAATTGCATCGGCAACACCGATATTTGGAGCTATCTCTACAGAGCCGCTTATTTTGTGAATATAAGAGCAGATGTTCTGTTCCTTTAAAAACTTAAATAGAATGTTAGGATAACTGGTTGCAATACATTTTCCGGAAAAATCTTTCGAAGATTTATATAGGCTTTCTTTAGGAACTGCGAAAGAAAGCCTACAATAACCAAACCCTAGATGTTTTTTTATTAAGAAGCTCTTTTCTTGTTCAAAAACAACGTTTTTTCCTACTATACCTATATCAGCTACTCCTTCTTGAATATAGCTAGGTATATCATCATCACGTAGAAAAAATATATCTAAATTATATGTTGATATTTTAAGTTTGTCTTTACTTAAATCTAAGGGGAAATTAATCCCGCAAGCTTTAAGAAGATTAATAGATTCTTCATGAAGGCGTCCTTTTTTTTGCAAAGCTATTTTCATTGGTCCTTAATTTTTAATACTGATTTTTTTTATTTATACTATGTACGGGTGAAGGGATTTGAACCCTTATGCTTAAAGCTCCAGAGCCTAAATCTGGCGTGTTTACCAATTTCACCACACTCGCATTAGTTTTTATAAAGATATAAAATATTATTTTCTTTGTCAATTATTTGATACTCAAGATATTTAAATGAATATCTAGGAATGATCTTTATCCACTTTTTAAATTTAATAAACCATTTTTGTTGTAAGGAAGGAAAACCTTTTTTAATATAAGCAGCTATAAAAGGATGTGTATGTAAAATAAAATTTTTTCCCTTTTGGAAAACCGATTCTATCCTATAGATATGTTCAATAGGCGATTCAACTTTTTTATATTTAGAGTTATTAGGGTTTTTTTCTGAACTTTGAAAGTTAAATTCGTGCCTTACTCTTTCTCTGGTTAACTGAATAAGCCCGAACTTATTAGTTGGTAATATCTTATATTTTGCAGTGTCATTTTTCATTACTTCACTAAAGTGATAGTAGAGATCTTTACTCTGTTCAAGTTCTAACATATCAATAAAATCTATCACAATAATTCCTCCAATGTCCCTTAATTTAATTTGCCTGGAAATCTCTGTAGCTGCTATAATATTTATCTCTAATAATTTTTTTTCCTCTACTGTTCCACTATTCACATCTATAACATGTAATGCTTCAGTATGATCAATAACCAAATAGGCACCATATAGGAGAGAAATATTATTTCCAAGAAACATTTTTATATATTTTTCTATTCCATATTTCTCAAATATAGGTACTATTTCATCCGAATAATATTTGATTAGATCAATATTATTTTGTTTTATAGTGGATAAATAAACTATTATTTCTTCACATAGATCTTGATTATCACAAATAATAGAAGTTACATTGTATAAATTTCTCAAAATATAGTAATATGGATCCATATTTCTCATTAATCGAGCCGGGTAGTTATTTGTTTTAACTTTTGTAAGTAAACTTCTCCATTTTTTTGTCAAAAAAATCAAATCTGCCGTTAAGACTTCATCTTTTTGATTTAACGCTACTCTTCTTACAAGAATTCCGAAATTAGTAGGTTGAATGGTTTTAAAGAAAGAAATCAATCGTTTTCTTTTCTTATAGTCTCTTATTTTTTGGGAAACATAAATTTTTTCTACATAAGGAAAAAGGATAAGAAATCTTCCAGATAAAGAAATTTCTGTGGTTAGTTTTGGGCCTTTGTTAGAGATAGACTCTTTTGTAATCTGGACTAATATTTTTGTCTCAATCTGTAGTTTGGTTTTAAAATCAAACTTTTCTGTGATTGGCAACTCTTCTAAATGAGAGTAAACTTGTGAAAGATAGTTGAAGTTTTCTTCATATGAAAATTCTAATAAGCACTTGAACTGCAATCCTAAATCATAATAGTGTAGAAAAGCATCTTTAACTGATCCAATATTAATAAAAGCAGCCTTTATATTATCATCTGTATTTTTAATTAGTCCTAAGTAAATATCTCCTATCATTGGATTTGCATCATTGCAATGAAAATATATTTCAGATAAGTTTCTTTTTTTATACATTGCAATAATTCTTTCTTTTTTATTAGTTTGTATAACTAAATATCTATTCATAGATCATATAAAGAACCAACCACCAACCAGAAATCAGAAAATGGTATGGTTAAATTTTTATTTCTTTTTATGTCTGTCTTGTCTACTTCTTTTTTTCTTTTATGTAAGGATATCTTTCTTTTTTTTTTTCTTTACATTAGCCATAATAGAAAAATTGCCTCCAAAAGGCATTAAGTTCAATAATATTTATTGAAAGATATATAGCAACTACTGATAGAATTTATTTTACAATTTACTTTACTAAAATTTGCTTTCATATCTACTATGAATCCCTAATACTTAGATGGTGAAACTTTAGCTCTTTCCATTTACAAGATTCTTTTACAGGCTATTCTTGTTATTTTTTTTTACTCACATTGATATTTACCTGTTTTTTTTAGCAATTCTCAAACTGGCACTTCTGGAACGAGGATTTTTTTGTATTTCTTCTTTTCCAGGAGAGATTGCTTTTCTATGAAGAAGGAGGAAAGGAATTTTTTTTTTACCGAAGGTATCTTCAAGTGGTATATTTTCAAAGCGCCCGTTTCTAAGAAATTGTTTAACTATTCTGTCTTCTAAGGAGTGATAGGAGATTATTGCTATTCTACCTTCTTTTCTAATAATATTAATAACGGATTTTAATAAATATTTAAGGGAACTTAATTCCTCATTAACCTCTATTCGCAAAGATTGAAATACTTTAGCAAAAAACTTTTGTTTATTTCTACCTTCAATATCATTTTTTATAATTTCTATTAATTCAAATGTATTTTCTATGGTCTTTTCTTTACGCCTAAAAACAATAGTTTTCGCTAATTTTCTAGAATTTCTTAATTCTCCATAATAAAAAAAAATTTTTGCAAGAGATTCTTGTGAATAAGAATTTATTATAGCCTTAGCATATTTTTTAACACGTTTATCCATTCGCATATCTAAGGGTTGATTATAACGAATGGAAAACCCTCTATCAGGAGTATCAAGTTGATGAGAAGAAACGCCTAAATCAGCAATGATTCCTGAAATCTTAAAAATTCCCTGTATTCTGAGAATATTTTCTATATATCTAAAATTTCTATTGAATATTTTAAGACGGTTATCTTGTAATGGGTTGTTTGCAATAGATGACTGATCTAAGTCAAAAGCTAAAAGAGTAGCTTCAGGGGCAAGCTTTTTTAGTAATCCAGCACTATGACCTCCCCCTCCATATGTAACGTCTACATATACATCTTGTCGAGATGTAGTAACTATACCCTCGACCACTTCTCTTAGGAAAACTGGTTTATGAAAGTTTTGTATTATTTTCTGCATGCGTAACTTAAATTACTTTTAAAGTGAAGAAGAAGGAACGTTTTATACTTTCACCAGCTTATAAAAGTGGGCGATACCGGGCTCGAACCAGTGACCTTCTGCGTGTAAAGCAGATGTTCTAAACCAACTAAACTAATCGCCCATCAACAAGAATTTCAGAAACTACAAAAGTACTTCCTCCAACGAATGTTACATCTTTTATATCAGCATCCTGTTTTGCTTGAGAGAATGCATTAGTTAAACTTCTAAAATAAGAAGATTTTGTAAATAAATTTTTGGTAATTTCCTTAAGTGTTTCAATTGAAAGAGCCTTTTCTAAATGAGGCTGACAGAAATAGTATATTGCATATTGGGGAAAATATGACAACATTTTTGTAATATCTTTTCCTTTTACGAACCCCAATACTAAACGTAAAGAGTTTGCTGGTTCTTTAGATAGTTGTTCAACTATTAGACTAATACCATCTTCGTTATGGGCTGTATCACAAATAATGAGAGGGTTTCTACTTAATATTTCCCAGCGTCCTTTAAATCCTGTATTGAAAATAATATTCTTAAAGCCATCCAGTAAATTTTTTGATGATATCTTCCATAATTTTGTTCGTAAAAATTTTATAGTTTGAAGAACAATTTGTTGATTATAACGCTGGTAATCAGCTTTTAAAGGACTTTCATATAGAAGTTTATTAAAAAAATAAGGAATAAAATAAATGGAGGAACATTTCTCTTTAGATACTTTCTTAAAAATTGATATGGTTTCATAGGAAAAACTTCCTATGATTACTGGAATTCTATTTTTTATAATTCCAGCCTTTTCTATAGATATCTTCCTAAGAGTCTTACCAAGTATATCTATATGATCAAAGTTTACATTAGTAATAATAGAAAGTATGGGGAAAATAATATTAGTAGAATCTAAACGACCTCCTAAGCCAGTCTCTACTATAGCAATATCTACTAATTTATCATAAAAAAAACTAAAAGACATAATTGTAATTATTTCAAAAAAAGAAAGTGAATAATGCTCTATCATTCTACGATGACTTTCTACAAACGTAGTAATAAACTCTTTAGAAATCAGATTTCCGTTACATTTTATGCGTTCTCTAAAATCTACAAGATGAGGAGAAGAAAATATGCCAGTACGATAACCAGCTTCTTGTAAAATGGAAGCAATCAAATGGCCAGTCGATCCCTTACCATTTGTTCCAGTTAAATGTATACTGGTAAAAGTAATTTCCGGACTTTTTAAAGCCTCACAAAATTTAATTATTTTATCTAATCTAGATTTAGATGATCTTTTTATGATCTTATTGTAAATGGGTAATTTATCAAATAACCATTGAAGATTTTGCTCATATCTCATCCCGAAGACACTATTTCTACTTTCTTCATGATTTAATTTTGTACATAGACTACACGTATAATCTATAGCCTCTTCAGGAGTTTATCTATGGATTCATTAGATTTAGAGAAATTTAAAGCAGTTAAAACCTTTTGCATATTATTTTGAATACTATCGTTACATAGATTTCCAATGCTCCCTTCTAAAATATGTCTTATTACTTTAATATATTGAAACTGTCCTTCTTGAATAGAAAGACCTACTTTTTTATACGCCTCTCTAAATGATAGGCCTTCTTGGACATACTTATTAACTAGGTCAACACTAAAAACATAACTGTATCGCTGATCCTCCATACTATTTTCATTTATTAGTATATGCTCTAACATATATCTTGCAATAAAGAGACAATTTTTAAGTACCTCAAATATAGGCAAAAAACTTTCTTTTATTATCTGTAAATCACGATGATATCCAGAAGATAAATTGGTAGTAATTAAATAAATCTCATTAGTAAATGCTTTTATATGGTTACAACGTCCTCTTATCAACTCAAAGACATCAGGATTTTTTTTATGAGGCATGATAGATGATCCAGTAGTAAGATGATCAGGAAAATATAAAAATAAAAAATTATATCCCATATAAAGACAAACATCCTGAGAAAATCTACTTAAGGTAGATCCTATATTAGACAAGGCATTTGCTACAACCCTTTCTATTTTACCTCTCCCCATTTGAGCATATATCACATTGATATTCATATCTTCAAATCCCAGCAACTCAGTTGTCATTATACGATTTAAAGGAAAAGAAGAACCATATCCTGCTGCAGACCCTAAAGGATTCTTATTAACAACTCTATACGATGCCTCTAAAAGAAGTAAATCATCAGATAGACTTTCAGCATAAGAAGAGAACCAAAGGCCAAAAGAAGAAGGCATGGCTATTTGGTAGTGGGAATATCCTGGAAGAAGGACTTCTTTATAATATTCGCTAAGATGAATCATAATATCAAAAAGAGGTTTTACATAGTTTACAATTTTCTGTATTTCTTCTCTAATAAATAGCCTTAAATCCAATAATACTTGATCATTACGAGAACGACCTGAATGGATTTTCATCCCAACGTTTCCTAAAAAACTAATCAATATGATTTCAACTTGAGAATGAATATCTTCTACTGTATTTTCAATTTTAAAATTTCCATTCGTTATTGAAAGAAAAATTTTCCTAAGAGCTGTAGAAAGAACTATAAGTTCTTCTTTAGAAAGCAATCCAATAGATTCAAGCATGCGAATATGCCCTAATGTACCTATTACATCAAAAGGAGCCAATTTAATGTCAATATCACGATCGTTTCCTATTGTAAATAACTCTATTTCTTTACTTATATTAAAATTTTTTTCCCATAATTTCATTATAGTAATATTTATGTATGTAAAAATACTTTCTTCTTAAATAATTCTTCTGTATCCTCTTTTTCATCAGGAAGACAACAATCTACTGGACACACAGAAGCACATTTAGGTTCTAAATGAAATCCAACACACTCAGTACATTTGTCAGTAACGATAAAATATGTATTATCTTTTTTAGGGGGATGAGGAGTTTTTGCATCTGTAGATAACCCTGATGAAGAAGTTATTGTTCCTTTTAATCTTGTCCCATCTGAAACCCGCCATTCAGAAGCTCCTTCATAAATTGCATTGTTAGGGCATTCTGTTTCACAAGCACCACAATTTATACATTCATCAGTAATTTTTATTGCCATTTTTTAATTAGACCAAACTATTATATAGAACTATACTAGATCACATCGAGTACAGTATGCTTCCCCTATCCAAAGTTTTGTTCTCAAACTTAAATAAAAAAATGTGTAAATTTATTATTATGTTAGTAGTAAATATAAAAGAAGGAGAAACCATTGAGAGAGCCATAAAACGTTATAAAAGAAAATGCGATCAAACTCAACTAATAAAAAATATTAAAAATATACAATATTATCTTAAACCTTCTAAAAGGAAAAGAGAAGAAATTTACAAAGCTATTTATAAATACAAGTTGTTAGAGAAAATTAAAGATAATTAAATACCTTGTATAACAACATGATGTTAGAAGAACGTTTATTTGGGCTCATTGGAAAAAACATCTCTTATTCTTTTTCTAAACAATATTTTTTAAACAAATTTAACAAAGAAAATATAACGAAAACACGTTATGGAATTTTTGATTTGGCGTATATTAATAATTTTGAACATATTCTTAGAAAATATCCTAATCTCCAAGGAGTAAATATAACAATTCCCTATAAGAAAGAAGTAATTCAATACGTAAATTATTTAAGTGACGAAGCTTACGCAATTAGCGCAGTAAATACAATTAAAATAAAAGAAAATAGCCTTATAGGCTATAATACAGATATTTTTGGTTTTAAAAAAACATTTGCCAAACATCTTCTATCTACTCATAAAAAGGCTCTTGTTCTTGGAAATGGGGGGGCTGCTAAAGCAGTTATCTACGTACTAAAACAATTAAAAGTTCCTTATTTGATAGTTTCTAGAAATAAAAAAGGAGACATTTCTTATAAAGAAATAAATGAAATTTTATTAAACCAATATAAAATTATCATACATTGCACTCCAATAGGAACTTATCCTACAACTGATCAATATCCATTGATCCCTTATCAATTTTTGACTAAAGATCATTATTTATATGATCTAGTATATAATCCTTTAGAGAGTAAATTTCTGAAAAAAGGAACAGAAAGTGGAGCTATAGTAAAAAATGGTTTAGAAATGCTTTATATCCAAGGAGAACTTGGATGGGATCTATGGAATCATTAGAACCTAATACACTACATATTATACATTAATTACAACAAAACCCTCCCATTTTTTGGATAATTAGGTGAATAACGGTTTCTTTTACATTTTAGGTAGTAGATGATGGTAATCAGCATTTTTTCCTTTTATTGGACTCTCCCTAAAAATAAAACATATTGATGAGATATTTTATAAGACTATCTTATAACGGAATACGTTATCATGGTTGGCAAATTCAAAAGTCAGGTCTTACTGTAGAAGAAATACTAGAAAAATGTCTTTCGCATTTGCTTGGTAAATCAATAGATCTCATTGGAGGAGGGAGAACCGATAAAGGAGTTCACGCCAAAGAATTTTTTGCTCATTTAGATTCTGAAAAACAGTTAGATAAAAAATTAGTTATTAAACTAAATGCTTTTTTACCTAAAGATATTGTCGTATATGGTTTTTATCTAGTAGCACCACAAGCTCATGCTAGGCATAGCGCAAACAGCCGTACATATTTATATAGGATTTCTTTATCCAAAAAGACTTTTTATACTGAGTTAAGTTGGCAATGTAAATATGAACAATTAAATATTGACTTGATGAATAAAGCATCTGAATTACTTCAAAAGTATAATAATTTTAGTAGCTTCTGTAAGGATAATATCTCCAATTGCTATGCAAAAATAAAATATGCACACTGGTGCTATAAAGGAGGGAAACTATTATTTGAAATAAAAGCAAACAGATTTTTAAGAAATATGGTACGATCTTTAATTGGTACGCTTCTAAATATAGGAAAAGAAAAAATCAATATTAATCAATTTTGTGAGATCGTTGATGCAAAAGATAGACAACGATCTGGGCCTTCAGTTCCAGCAAGAGGTCTTTTTTTAAAAAAAATATGCTACCCAAAAGCAATTTTCTTATGATATTCCATATAATGGAATCTCATCAAATCTTAGTTTCGAAAAAACGATGAAATCTTGGTATTCTCTAAGACCAGTTCCAGCAGGAATCTTATGACCTACAATAACATTTTCCTTCAACCCAAGCAAATCATCAGTCTTTCCGCTGATAGCAGCCTCATTTAATACCTTTGTAGTTTCCTGGAAAGAAGCAGCAGAAACAAAAGATTTAGTATGTAAGGCAGCTCGTGTAATACCTTGAAGAATTGGTTTGGCTGTAGCTGGAATAACTTCACGAGTTATTATATTCTTTTTACCTAGACTTTCTAGTAGATCATTTTCATTACGATATTCTACCATATTAAGAAGTTGACCATATTTGAATTTTTCTGAATCTCCAGGATCTTCTACAACTTTCATTCCAAATATCCTATTATTTTCTTCTATAAAGTCTGTTTTATGTTCTATACTATCTTCAAGAAAACATGAATCCCCCGCATCTACGATCTTAACTTTAAGCATCATTTGACGTACTATAATCTCAAAATGCTTATTATTAATCTTTACTCCCTGCAAACGATAAACTTCCTGAATTTCGTTTACAATATATTCCTGAACGGCCTTCGGCCCTTTAATATTTAAGATATCATCTGGTGCTATAGTGCCTTCTGAAAGAGGTGTTCCTGCTTTTACATAGTCATTTTCCTGAACGACAATCTGACTAGAAACTCTAACAAGATACTTCTTAATTTCACCAGTTTTATTTTCTATGAAAATTTCTCTATTTCCTCTTTTCATGTTTCCAAAACTTACGACTCCATCAATATCAGATACAATACCTAGATTAGAAGGGTTACGTGCTTCACATAATTCTGTTACACGTGGTAGTCCTCCAGTGATATCTGTCATTTTACCATATTTTCTCGGAATTTTAGCTATTACCTTACCTACTTTTATTCTATCTCCATTATCAACCACTAAATGTGCGCCAACCGGCATATTATATATCTTGATCTCTCTTTTATCCTCATCATCACTAATAATCTTTAAAGAAGGAACAATGTTCTTGTCTCGTGATTCTAATATTACTTTTTCTTGAATTCCTGCTTGTTCATCCTCTATTTGAAAAGTAACTCCTTTTTCAATAGCTTCATAAGATATTATACCAGAGCGCTCTGATATAATAACAGCATTATAAGGATCCCAACGACATATTTCAGCTCCTTTATTAACATAATTTCCTTGTTTAACGAATAAGGAAGCACCGTAAGGTATGTGGTGCTTCATTAACACAGAGCCATCTCGATTTATCAGTTTCATCTCTGTATATCTAGAGACTACCAACTCAATAACTTTCCCCATTTCATCTTCAGTATATATAGACCTTAGATCTTCTAACTCTATTATACCATCATCTCTAGCAAATATTTGAGAAGTAGCCTCTACTATATTTCCTGCAGTACCTCCCACATGAAAAGTTCGAAGTGTAAGTTGTGTCCCAGGTTCTCCTATAGATTGAGCCGCTATCACGCCTACGGCTTCTCCTTTTTGTACAAGTTTTCCGGTAGAAAGATTTCTACCATAACATTTAGCGCAAATACCACTTTTTGACTCGCAAGTAAGGGGAGATCGTACATATATTATTTCGATACCAAGTTTTGAAATAAGAGAAGCACATTCTTCATCAATCATTTCATCAGCAGAAACAATCACTTCATCATCATTAGGATGATATATATCATAAAGTGCAATACGTCCTAAAATACGATCATACAAAGATTCTACTATCTCTTCGTTCTTTTTAAGAGCTCCTATTTCAAGTCCTCTTATTGTTAAACAATTTTCTTCTCTTATAATGACGTCTTGAGCAACATCTACTAAACGACGAGTTAAATATCCTGCATCTGCAGTTTTCAACGCAGTATCTGCCAATCCTTTACGAGCACCGTGAGTAGATATAAAATACTCCAAAATAGAAAGTCCTTCTCGAAAATTAGAAATAATAGGATTCTCAATAATCTCTCCACTACCTCCACCAGTTCTTTGAGGTTTAGCCATTAACCCTCGCATACCTGAAAGTTGACGTATTTGTTCTTTTGATCCTCTAGCTCCTGAATCTAACATCATATAAACAGAATTAAATCCTCTCTTATCTTCTTGCATTTTACTCATTACCTTTTCTGTAAGCATTGCATTAGTGCTGGTCCATATATCAATAACTTGATTGTATCGTTCCTGATTAGTGATGAGCCCCATATTATAATTTCCAATTACTGAATCTATCTGTTGAATTGCATTCTTAATCATCGCCCGTTTATTATTTGGAATTATGATGTCTTTTAAACTGAACGAAAATCCTCCTTTAAAAGCATTATAGAAGCCTAGCTCCTTAATATCATCAAGAAATTTTACAGTCACTGGAATATTTGTTAACGTCAAAATTCGTCCAATAATATCACGCAAAGATTTTTTAGTAAGTAACTCATTGATATAACCTACCTTATATATAGGTACAAATTTATTAAATAACACTCTACCTACAGTAGTTTCTACAATTTTATGTAAGAGGTGTTCCTGCTCCATAATAGGAACTTTAACTTTGATACATGCATTAATTGATACTATATTTGCGTTATAGGCAATCTGTACTTCTTCAGGGGAATAAAATACGATACCTTCTCCCTTTACTTTATGATATGGAGTAGATTTAAGTTCCTTAGTCATATAATAAAGCCCTAATACCATGTCCTGGGACGGAACAGTAATAGGAGATCCATTTGCTGGATTTAAAATATTTTGAGAAGAAAACATGAGAAGCTGGGCTTCTAGTATTGCTAAAGGCCCTAATGGCAGATGTACTGCCATCTGATCACCATCAAAATCTGCATTAAATGCAGTGCAAACTAATGGATGCAATTGTATTGCTTTTCCTTCTATAAGTTTTGGTTGAAAGGCTTGAATTCCTAATTTATGTAAAGTAGGAGCACGGTTAAGTAACAAAGGATGTCCTTTAAGGATATTTTCTAATATTTCCCAAACTGCCTGTTTTCTAGTATCTATCATTTTTTTAGCAGATTTTACTGTTTTAACAAGACCACGCTCTATAAGCTTACGAATAATAAAAGGTTTGTAAAGTTCTGCTGCCATATCTTTTGGTATTCCACATTCATGCAATTTTAACTTAGGTCCAACTACAATTACTGACCTAGCAGAATAATCTACACGCTTACCTAATAGATTCTGACGAAATCTACCTTGTTTTCCTTTTAAAAAATCAGAAAGAGATTTTAACGGTCTGTTTCCTTCGGATTTTATAGAATATGATTTTTTAGTATTATCATACAGTGAATCAACTGCTTCTTGCAGCATACGTTTTTCATTTCTTATGATAACTTCCGGCGCGTCTATTTGCAATAGGCGTTTAAGCCTATTATTACGAATAATAATTTTACGATATAAATCATTTAGATCCGAAGTTGCAAAACGACCACCAGCAAGAGGAACTAAAGGACGTAGTTCTGGAGGAATTATAGGAAGTATATGAACGACCATCCATTCTCTTCTGTTTTGTAACTTATTAGCTGAATACTTGAAAGCCTCTACTACTTGCAATCGTTTCAATGTTTCCATCCTAATAAGCTTGGATGTTTCATTAAAAGATTGGTTTCGCAATTCATCAGCTAGATCATCAAGATTAAGACGTTTAAGCAGTTCTTCAATACACTTAGCGCCCATCATAGCAATAAATTTATTAGGATCCTTATCATCAAGTTCTTGATTATTAAGAGGAAGCCTTTCTATAATAGAAAGGTATTCATTTTCAGTTAATAATTCTAGTTTCTCGATAGGCGTTTGATCGGGTCGAGAAGCAGCACCAACCTGTATAACAAGATAGCGTTCATAATATATAATCATATCAAGCTTCTTAGAAGAAAAATCTAAGAGATAACCAATTTTATTAGGCAACGCCTTAAAATACCAAATATGAACCACAGGTATTACTAATCTAATGTGTCCTATTCTATCTCTACGAACATTTTTATCAGTTATCTCTACTCCACAACGATCACATATAATACCTTTATAACGAATACGTTTATATTTGCCACAAGCACATTCGTAATCTTTGATAGGACCAAATATACGTTCACAAAATAATCCGTCGCGCTCCGGTTTGTGAGTGCGGTAATTTATTGTTTCAGGTTTAAGAACTTCCCCATAAGATTCCTGAAGAATAGCCTCAGGTGAGGCTAGGCCAATAGTAATTTTATTGAAATTACTACTTGGTTTCTTTCTTTTTAATGACATATATTTAATAATATTTCAGTAATGAAGGTCTATTTTCAATCCTAATCCTTTTAGCTCATGTAGCAAGACATTGAATGACTCAGGGATTTCAGGTTCTGGCATTGTATCTCCTTTAACAATAGCTTCATAAGTCTTCCTTCTTCCTACCACATCGTCTGATTTAACAGTTAGAATCTCTCTAAGAATATTAGAAGCTCCAAAAGCTTCAAGCGCCCAAACCTCCATCTCACCAAAACGTTGGCCACCAAACTGAGCTTTACCACCAAGTGGTTGTTGCGTAATTAGAGAGTAAGGGCCTATCGATCTGGAATGCATTTTATCATCAACCATGTGACAAAGTTTTAGAACATAAATTATACCAACAGTAGCTGCTTGGTCAAAGCGTTCTCCTGTTTCTCCATCATATAGATAAGTACTACCAAAACGCGGAAGGCCCGCTTTATCCATATATTCTATGATTTGTTGGATGGATGCTCCATCAAAAATAGGAGAAGAAAATCTAATTCCAAGCTTTTGACCTGCCCATCCAAGAATAGACTCGTAAATCTGACCTATATTCATTCTAGATGGCACACTTAATGGATTTAGTACTATATCAATAGGTGTACCATCTTCTAAAAAAGGCATATCTTCATCGCGAACAATTCTTGATACAATACCTTTATTACCATGTCTCCCAGCCATTTTATCACCTACTTTTAATTTACGTTTTTTTGCTATATACACTTTAGCTATTTTAACAATGCCTAAGGGCAATTCATCGCCTACAGAAATTTTAAATTGTTTACGCTTAAATTCTCCCTGAAGATCTCTTATCTTAGTTTTATAATTGTGTAAAATTATAGATATTAGTTCGTTAATATGATCATCATATGTCCATATTGGAGACGATATATTCATATAATCATATATAGAATATATGATATTTCTTGAAAATCTTATCCCTTTAGGAATAACTTCTTCTTTTAGGTCGTTAACAACTCTTCTAGAAACTTTAGATTGTAAAAGGATGCAAAGTTTCTTACATAGAATGTCTCTATATTTTTCGAATAGTTCTCTATATTCATTATCAAATTGAGCTATTTCCAACTTATCTTTTACACGTTTTATTTTCTCCTTAAAACTTCTAGAAAAAATATTTTTATCAATAACTACACCTCCAGAAAAAGAAGGTTCTAGTTTTAGAGAAGAATCTTTTATAGATCCATATTTATCTCCAAATATTGCTCTTAATAGCTTTTCTTCTGGAGTAGGATCTGATTCTACTTTAGGGATTATTTTTCCTATAATAATATCTCCTGGTTTAACTTGAGCACCAATACGAATTAAACCATTTTCATCAAGGTTTTTAGTGGCCTCTTCGTTAAGATTAGGGATATCACGAGTTAGTCTCTCCATCCCTAATTTAGTATCTCTAACTTCTAGAGAATATTCATCTATATGAACAGATGTGAATAAATCTTCACGAACAACCCGTTCAGATAAGACAAAAGCATCTTCAAAATTAAACCCTTTCCAAGGCATAAAGGCTACTAAAAGATTACGTCCTAAAGAAAGTTCTCCATTTTCAGTAGCATAGCCCTCGCATAATATCTGACCTTTAATTACTTTCATTCCTTTACTGACAATAGGCTTAAGATTAATAGTAGTATTTTGATTAGTTTTTCTAAACTTAATCAGATCGTATGTTTTAACATCAGATTCAAAACTAATCAAAATCTCTTCTTCTGTTCTGTCATATCTTATAGATATCTTATCTGATTGTACATCTTCAACTACCCCATCAGCTTCAGCATGAATAAGTGTCCTAGAATATAAGGCCACCTGTTTTTCAAGTCCTGTTCCTACGATTGGAGCCTCTGGAGATAATAAAGGAACAGCTTGACGCATCATATTAGATCCCATTAGAGCACGATTGGCATCATCATGTTCGAGAAAAGGAATAAGAGAAGCCGAAATAGAAGCAATTTGATTTGAAGCAACATCAATATAATCAACTTGATCTGGAAATGCGATGGGAAAAGAGCCATCTTTTCTGGAAATCACTCTATCCTGAATAAAAAATCCATCTTTATCTAACGGTGTATTTGCTTGTGCAATGGTTTTGCCTTCTTCATCTGAAGATGAAAGATAAACTAGTGAATTCAAATCTACTCTACCATCTTTTACTGTTTGATAGGGAGTTTCAATGAATCCCATTGTATTTACTTTAGCAAAAACACAAAGAGAAGAAATTAAACCTATATTAGGCCCTTCTGGGCTTTCTATAGGACAAAGTCTACCATAATGTGTATAATGTACATCACGAATCTCAAAACCAGCACGATCTCTAGATAATCCTCCAGGACCAAAAGAAGATAGTCTTCTTTTGTGCGTAATTTCAGATAAAGGATTAGTTTGATCAAGAAATTGGGAGAGTTGACTAGTACAAAAGAAAGAGCTTATAATAGATGATAAAGTCTTTGAATTTATCAAATCAATAGGTGTAAAAACTTCATTGTCACGGACATTCATTCTTTCACGAACTGTTCTAGCCATTCTAGATAAACCTAGACTAAATTGTGTTGATAATTGTTCTCCAACTGTTCTAACACGACGATTAGAAAGATTATCAATATCATCCACTTCAAGATTAGAATTTAGTAATTTAATGAGATGTTTTACAATCGCAATAATATCCTCTTTCGTAAGAACTTGTACATCCATAGCAATAGATATCCCCAGACGCTTATTTAATCTATAACGTCCAACTTCACCTAAACTATAGCGTGTTTCAGAAAAGAATAATTTATCAATTACGCCCCTTGAAGTCTCTTCATCAGTTGGGTCGGTGCTCCTAATTTGCCTATAAATCTTTTCAAGTGCCTCTTTTCCTGAAGACGTAGGATCTTTCATTAGAGTATTATGAATAATTATAGAAGCAATAGATGTTGCTTTCTTATGTAAAATGATACTTTCTATACCTGCTTCCATAAGCGCATCTATATGTTCTTTTTCAAGAACAATATCTCTATCAAGGATTTTTTCATTTTTCTTAATAGAAATTATTTCTCCAGTATCTTCATCCACAAAATCTTCCATACATTTTTTTAAAACTCGCTCTGCAATTTTTGATCCAATTAATTTTTTAAAATTGGATGGATTAACTATTACCTCTTCAGCCAAATCAAATAAACCTAAAATATCTTTATCTTCCTCAAAACCTATCGCTCTAAAAAGTGTAGTTACAGGAAATTTTTTCTTTCTATCGACATAAGCATACATAACATTATTTATATCTGTAGAAAATTCTATCCATGACCCTTTAAATGGAATAACTCTTGCTGAATATAAACGTGTGCCATTTGCATGCATAGATTGTCCGAAAAATACACCAGGAGATCTATGCAGTTGAGAAACTATAACTCGTTCAGTTCCGTTGATAATAAATGACCCAGAGGTAGTCATATATGGAACAGAACCTAAATAAACATCTTGTACTACAGTTTCAAATTGTTCATGTTCAGGATCTGTACAATACAGACACATTCTAGCTTTTAGAGGAACACTAAAAGTAAGGCCCCTCTCAATACATTCTTTTATTGAATATCTTGGAGAATCTATGAAGTAATCTAAAAATTCTATAACAAATCTATTTCTAGAATCAAAAATAGGAAAATTCTCCATAAAAGTTTTAAAAATTACCTGATTTTCAACTCTTCTATATTGAGTTCCTATATGTAAAAATTCTTGAAAAGATTTAATCTGAATATCAAGAAAATCAGGATATTGTACTTTTCTATCTCCCGAAGAGAAACTTATTCTTTCTGTAGTTGTATTAATTCTAGACAATGAATATTGTTTTTTTATTTTAATTCTACTTCAGCTCCCACTTCTTCCAATTGTTTCTTTAGTGATTCTGCTTCCTCTTTAGAAAGACCTTTTTTTAGATGTTTAGGAACATTATCTACTAAATCTTTTGACTCTTTTAGTCCTAAACCTATAAGATCTTTAATACGTTTTACTACTGTTAATTTGGCACTTCCAGCTCCTTTTAGGATCAAATCAAATGATGTTTTTTCTTTAGATTTGTCTAGAATCTCTGCTTTAGGCAGAGAAGGAATAGCCAAGTTAGCAGAAGGATCAAGACCATATTTCTCTTTAAGAATTTTTGCCAAATCATTCACTTCTACAATTTTTAAGTTTACCAAAGTTTCTGCTAATTTGTTAATATCTGACATGAGTAATTTTTACTGAGTAAAATTAATATTTTTTTGTAAATAAAAAATTATTTTATATACTGGAGATTGTAAAGCGACAACTACATTTGTCAATTTAGATTGTAATGCTGAAATAATGCCAATTATTAGTTCTTCCTTAGACTTTAGATTTACTAAAACTTCAAGTTTATCATTCCCTATATAAAAATTTTTAGAGACATAAGCTGCCTTTAAAAGAGGGATTTTACTTTTATTTTTTTTGTTGTAATCCTGAATAATTTTTGCTGGTGTATTTACTACTGAAGATATCATTATAAATGTGTTTCCTTTGATGACTTGAAAAAATGGGGTCCATTTCTTTTTATATTTTTCCATAGCTATATTAAGTAAAGTGTTTTTTACCATCAAAACTTTTACTTGAGAAATATAGCAATTTCTTCTTAAGTTATTGCTGTGATGGGCGTTCATATTAGAAATATCAGCTAAATAAATAGCTAGAGAATAATTTTCAGAAGAAAGTACTGAAGAAAGTATCTCTATAAATTGTAATTTTTGTTCTTTTGTCATATTATTTATATCTAATACGATATACTATTTACATCGACTCTGACCCCTGGAGTCATTGTTCCTGATAAAAAAATACTCTTAATATAAATTCCTTTTATTGAAGAAGGTTTTATATGATGAAGTGTATTGACAAGTTCAATAGAATTTTCCTTAATTTGAAAAGCCTTAAATGAGGCTTTTCCGATAGTAGAATGCACAATACCATTTCGATCTGCCCGAAAATCTATTTTTCCCAACTTTACTTCCTTAATAGCTTTTCCTATTTCTATAGTAACAGTTCCACTTTTAGGATTTGGCATTAATTTTTTAGGACCAAGTATTTTACCCAATCTTCCTAATTTAGGCATCATCGTAGGCGTTGTGATAATAATATCTATTTCAGTCCATCCTTCGTTAATCTTTGTAAGAAATTCCTCATAACCAATAAAATCAGCGCCAGCTTCCTTCGCTTCAAGTTGCTTATCGCTTTCTACAAGTGCCAAAACACGAAAATCTTTACCTGAACCAAAAGGTAATTTAACTATCCCCCTAATTATTTGATTAGCTTTTCTTTGATCTACTCCAAGACGAATAGCTATATCTATAGAAGAATTAAAATAAGTATAAGAAGAAATTTCTTTTACAATTTTTGTAGCTTCAGTAAGAGAATATATCTTATTACCATCAAAAATTTTATATATTTTCTTTTGTGTTTTAGTTAATTTCTTCATTATTCACCTAATATCTCTAGACCAATAGATCTTGCAGTTCCGGAAACCATAGAAATAGCAGCTTTTAAATTAAAGCAATTAAAATCAGACATTTTATTTTCTGCAATGCAGATCACTTTTTTCAAACTTATTTTACCTACTTTAGTCCGATTAGACTCTTTTGAGCCTTTCTTCAAAGAAGCAGCTTCCATTAATTGATAAGATACCGTTGGATTCTTTATAAGAAAAGAAAATGATTTATCGTCGTAAACTTTAACAACAACTGGCAATAACTGCCCCGTCTTATTCTTTGTAAGAGCATTAAATTGGTTACAAAAATCCATAATCTTAATTCCTGCTGCTCCGCAGGCAGGCCCTATAGGTGGAGCAGGATTTGCTGATCCTGCCTTTATTTGTAGCCTTAATATCTTTTTAATTTTTTTTTCCATATAAAATTATATTTTATCTACCTGAGAAAAATTAATATCTAATGGAGTTTTTCTTCCAAAAATAAGAACAGTTATAGACATTCTCTGTTTTTCTTCATTAATTGTATCTATAGTTCCATAAAAACCTTTAAAAGGACCCTCAATTACCTTAACCTTCTCTCCAAGAGAAAAAGAAATTCGTAATTGAGGTTCAGCTTCTGATAAGACATATACTTTTACTAGAAGATCTGTAATATCTTGTTTTTTCATTGGGATAGGTTTTCCACTAATTTTTTCCGTCAAAAAGTGAATTACCCCTGGTATATTTTTTATAGAATGTAAAATTTCTATGGATAAAAATGCTTCAATTATAATATAGCCAGGAAAGTATATTCTTTCTATAAGAATTTTATTTCCATTACGCATCTGTAGAAATTTTTCTACAGGAATAATAATATTTCCTATATTATCTTTCTGATAAGAATTCCTAATTTCCGTTTCTAGATAATATTTTACTTTATTTTCATGACCGCTTATTGTCTTAATAATGTACCAATTTTTATGCATCGTTCTAAGAAAAAATCCCTTGTAATACACAGATAAATATCTCATCTATACTCTCTAAAATTAGAGATAATAAAACAATTACAGTAGAAACTACTGTTGTAGTAAATTGTACTTTACTGCTTTTTGGACAAAAAATATGATGGGGAAATTCATCATATACCCATCTGAAACTCAACCTTTGTGTAGTAATTAGGAGGCACGGACGGCTGGATTCGAACCAGCGACCTTTTGTTTTGGAGACAACTGCTCTAACCAATTGAGCTACGCCCGTATATAAAAATTAATCAAGTATTTCTGTAACTTGACCTGCCCCTATAGTTTTTCCGCCCTCCCGAATAGCAAAGCGTAAGCCTTTATCCATAGCTACTCTTTGTATTAATTCTACAATTACAGAAATATTATCGCCTGGCATTGCCATTTCTATTTCATCTGACAACTGTATCTCACCGGTGACATCTGTAGTTCTTAAATAAAACTGAGGACGATATTTATTATGGAAAGGAGTGTGACGGCCTCCTTCTTCTTTAGATAGAACATACACTTCTGCTTTGAATTTTTTATAAGGATTAATAGACCCTGGATTGCCAATTACCATCCCTCTTCTTATGTCTGTTTTTTCAATACCTCTAAGCAATAATCCTACATTATCCCCTGCCTGACCATGATCTAAAATTTTTCTAAACATCTCAACTCCGGTTACAGTTGATGTAAGTTTTTTTTCACCCATACCAACGATTTCTACATGATCTCCAGAGTTTATAATACCAGATTCAATACGACCAGTAGCAACAGTCCCACGTCCTGTAATAGTAAATACATCTTCGACAGGCATCAAGAAAGGTTTATCAATTTCTCGTTTAGGTTCAGGAATATAACTGTCAACAGCTTCCATTAGCTCATTCACTTTATCGATCCATTTAGATTCTCCGTTAAGAGCCCCTAATGCAGAACCTTGGACTATAGGAGTGTTTTCCCCATCAAAATCATATTTGGAAAGCAGTTCTCTTAGTTCCATTTCTACTAGTTCGAAAAGTTCTGGGTCATCTACAGCATCTACCTTATTCATAAAAACTACTAATTTAGGAACACCTACTTGACGAGCCAAAAGAATATGTTCTCGGGTCTGAGGCATAGGGCCATCAGTAGCAGCTACCACTAAAATAGCTCCATCCATTTGTGCTGCTCCAGTTACCATGTTTTTTACGTAATCAGCATGTCCAGGGCAATCTACATGAGCATAGTGCCGATTATTAGTTTGGTATTCTACATGTGAAGTATTAATGGTAATTCCACGTGCACGCTCTTCTGGCGCATTATCAATGTCAATAAAATCTTTTGCCTCAGCTAACCCTTTATCTGCAAGAACTCTTGTAATAGCAGCCGTTAATGTTGTTTTTCCATGATCTACATGCCCAATGGTTCCAATGTTCAAATGAGGCTTATTACGTTTAAATATTTCTTTTGCCATAAATTTAAGTTAGAGCCAATGATGAGAATTGAACTCATGACCTATTCCTTACCAAGGAATCACTCTAACTACTGAGCTACACCGGCTTTTACATTTAGGAGCGGGGGAAATGGAAGCGGGAAATGGAAGCGGGAAATGGAAGCGGGAAATGGGAGCGGGAAACTGGGCTCGAACCAGCGACATTCAACTTGGAAGGTTGATGCTCTAACCAACTAAGCTATTCCCGCGTTAAATAGTGGGGAGAGTAGGAGTCGAACCTACGAAGGTTTTCCCATCAGATTTACAGTCTGCTTTCTTTAGCCTCTTGAATATCTCCCCAAAAAAATGAGCCGATGGAGGGATTCGAACCCCCGACCCTCTGATTACAAGTCAAATGCTCTAACTACTGAGCTACGCCGGCTTTTACGTCTAAAGATATTATTTTTTTTTATTATTAGAATTAAGATTCTCTGCAAAATCAGCCATTCTAAGGTAATCTATCATCTCTTGAATTCTTCCATTCATAAATTCTTCCAGAGAATAAATAGATTTATTTATTCTATGGTCCGTAACCCTCCCTTGAGGGAAATTATAGGTGCGTATTTTAACTGATCGGTCTCCAGTAGAAACTAATGTCTTTCTTTCACTTGACCGATCATAAAGTTTTTGATCAAGTTGTATCTTGTAAAGACGGGCACGTAATATATGCAGTGCTTTTTCTTTATTTTTATGCTGAGACCGTTCCTCTTGACATTCTACTACAACTCCTGTTGGTAAATGAGTTAATCTAACAGCAGTTTCTACTTTATTTACGTTCTGTCCTCCAGCTCCGCTAGATCTAAAAGTCTCTCGTTTAATATCACAGATATTAATATTTACCTCTATATCGTCAACTTCTGGAAGAACAACAACTGTCACTGCTGATGTATGTATTCGTCCTTGAGATTCTGTTTTAGGCACTCTCTGAACTCGATGTACTCCTGACTCAACCTTTAAACTTCCATATGCTTTTATTCCTTTTACATTTAAAATAACTTCTTTGAATCCTTTTATAGAAGATTCTTGTATATTTAGAATTTTATAATTCCAACCTTTTTCTTTGAAATACATAATATACATTCTAAAAATATCTTCAACAAAAATACATGCTTCATTTCCTCCAGTTCCTGCTCGTAATTCCATTATTGCATTTTTATCATCGTCATCATCTTTTGGTATCAACAAATATTGAATATACTTTTCTAAGTTTTCTAATTGAGATAGAAGTTTAATTTTTTCATCTTTTGCTATTTCTTTCATCTCAAAACTTTCAGTTTCATCTGAAAGAATACTTTCTACTTGATATAACTCACTCCTTTTTTTTTCATATTTCTTATAGATATTAACAATTTTCTCTAGTTCTTTATATTTCCTAGTAAGCGTTACATAGCGTTCTTTATTTGCTATGATTTCAGGTAGAATAATCAAATCTGAAATTTCAGTAAATAGTTTACGAAGCTCGCTAATTTTATCATTTAAAAAACCTTTTTTCATTTGTTTATGAACAATAATTTTACAATATTTAATATGAACTCCCAAATCACTAAAATATAGTATTTTTTTTTCTTTTGTTATACCAAGAATTTCTATGCTTGAAAAGTAAAATTTTGAATAACAAATAAATGTAGTTACCAACTAAAAAAAGTCTTCAATGTTACTTAAGACAAATAACACAAAAAACAAAGAATTTGAAAGTATTGTTAAAAGCGAAGGTGTTTTAGAAATAATGTATGAAAATTATGGTTTTTTAAGATCTTCAGATTTCAATTATTTATCGTCTCCTAATGATATTTATGTCTCACAATCACAAATTATACTATTCAATTTAAAAACAGGAGATACTATACGAGGAGATATAAGGCCTCCAAAAGATGGAGAAAAATATTTTACACTCATTAAAATAACAGAAATTAATGGAAGAGCACCATATTTACTTAAAAATCGTATTTTCTTTGAAAATCTTACCCCGTTATTTCCTGAGGAAAAATTTAAACTAGCTGCAAAAAATTCTTCTATTTCTACACGTATTATTGATCTTTTTTCTCCAATTGGAAAAGGACAGAGAGGAATGATTGTATCTCCACCAAAAGTAGGAAAAACGATATTATTGAAAGAAATAGCAAATGCTATAGAAGCAAACCACCCTGAAGTCTATTTAATCATATTACTTATCGACGAAAGACCTGAAGAAGTGACTGATATGCGAAGAAATGTAAACGGGGAGGTAGTAGCTTCAACTTTTGATGAGGCTGCTGAAAAACATGTAAAAGTAGCTAATATGATTCTACAAAAAGCTAAACGAATGGTGGAATTTGGTCATGATGTTGTCATTTTGCTAGATTCTATCACACGACTTGCTCGTGCTTATAATACAATTGCACCATCTTCAGGTAAGATTTTATCTGGAGGAATAGATGCTAAAGCATTGCAAAAGCCAAAACGTTTTTTTGGTTCAGCAAGAAATATTGAGAGTGGAGGATCTCTTTCTGTAATAGCTACCGCTATAATAGATACGGGATCTAAAATGGATGAAGTAATTTTTGAGGAATTTAAAGGTACGGGCAATATGGAACTGCAACTAGATAGAAAAATTGCTAACAAAAGACTCTATCCAGCGATAAATTTAGTGTCATCTAGTACAAGAAGAGATGACTTATTACAGGATTCTACCACATTACAAAGAATGTGGGTATTGCGAAAACATTTATCGGAGATGAATTTGGTAGATGCAATGTATTTACTAAAAAATCAAATTACTAGAACTAAAAATAATAAAGAATTTTTAGCTTCAATGAATAGGTAACAGGAAGCTTTTTCTACAGAAAATTATGTATAGATTAAAAAGTTATAATAAAACCCTTATTGCTGATACTATTTCTCCAATAGAAATATATTTAAAATTAAGAAATCTATTTACTGGGGCACTTCTATTAGAGTCTTTTCATGCACAACAAAAGAATTTTTCTATCATTTGTATAGATGAAGTAGCAGAAATTATTATGGATAACGGGTATATCTATTATCGTTATCCAGATAATTGCGAAGAAAAAATAAGTTTAACAGAGATAACAAAAAATGGATGTGAAATTTTAGAGAAATTTATGAAACAGTTATACTCAGAAAATAAATGTCTTAAATATTCAGGATATTATGGATATATTTCTTATGATAGTCTTCCTTATTTTGAAGACATATGTTTACGATCTCATTCGTATAAGAATTACCAAATACCGAAAGTGCGATTTGCATTCTTTAGAACCTTAATAATTTTTAATAATTTTAATAACATACTTAATCTTTACTCACATATCTTTAGTTTAGATGGAAATTATTCTATATTCAAAATAATTTCCCTTATTATGAATCATAAAATCATTAATCTACCATTTAGAACCATAAAAAGGTTATCTTCAAATCTTACTGATAATGGATATAAAAAATCAGTAGGAAAGAGTATAAGAGCCTGCAAACTTGGAGATGTTTTCCAAATTGTGCCTTCTAGACAATATCAACAGGAATTTCAAGGAGATGAATTTAATGTTTATCGTAATTTACGCTCTATAAACCCTTCTCCTCATTTATTTTATTTTGACTATGGAGATTATAAGATATTCGGTTCCTCACCTGAATATCAATTCACGATAAAAAATAGAATGGCCTATATATATCCTATTGCAGGGACTGCATTACGTACAGTAGATGATCTTAAAAACAAAATTCTAGCTGAAGAACTATCAAAAAATACAAAAGAAAACTCAGAGCATGTTATGCTAGTAGATCTAGCACGTAATGATTTGAGTAGAAATTATTCAGAAGTTAAAGTAGAAAGATATAAGGAGATTAAATCTTTTTCTCATGTTTTTCATTTAGAATCAAAAGTTTCTGGAAAATTACCAATATACTATTCTCCAGTAAAAGGATTTGTTGGAACTTTTCCAGCAGGTACTTTGGCTGGGGCTCCTAAATATAAAGCAATGGAATTGCTAGACGAATTTGAAAGACAGTCAAGAGGAATCTATGGAGGCTCTATTGGTTTTTTTTGTTTAGATGGGCGAATACATACTGCAATTATTATACGCACTTTTTTAAGTATGGGTAATACACTTTTTATGCAAGCAGGAGCTGGGGTTGTTGCAGATTCTACAGAAGAAAAAGAATTACAAGAGGTAGATAATAAATTAAAAGCACTGAATAAGGCTATTATTGCTGCTGAAAAATCTTTTATCAAATGAAGGAAAAAATATTAGTATTGGATAATTATGATTCGTTTACTTATAATATTATACACCTTATAAAGAGCCTTACCGCTCATACAATAGATGTACGTAGAAATACTTCTATAAGTTTAGAAGAAATATATGCTTATAAAAAAATACTCTTATCACCAGGGCCTTGTACTCCTTCGGAGTCCCATATTTTGAAGCCTTTGATTAAATACTTTGCTGCTATAAAAAGTATTCTAGGTGTTTGTCTAGGCGAACAGGCTATTGCCGATGTTTTTGGAGGTAAATTGATCAACCCTGCAAATGTATATCATGGTTTCTCTAGTAAAATAACTATTGTTGATAGTGAAGAAAAGTTATTCGATAACTTACCTACTTATATTACAGTAGGTAGGTATCATTCTTGGGTAGTTTCTGAATGTAATTTTCCTTTAGAACTTAAAATTACAGCTAGGGGGCCCAAAGGAGAAATTATGGCTTTACGTCATAAATATTATGATGTAGTAGGCGTACAATTTCATCCAGAATCTATACTTACTCCGACTGGAGTATATATGTTATATAACTGGCTTCATTTACAAAAATGAAGAAAATTCTTACCTATCTTTTTGAACAAAATATTCTTAGTCTAGAACTAGCAAAAAGTTTACTTTTTGATATTTCTATTGGGAAATTTAATACATCACAAATAGCTGCTTTAACTAGCATATATAACATGCGACCTTCTTCTATTAATGAAATAGAAGGGCTTCGTCAGGCATTATTATATTTAGGCCTAAAAATAAATCTAAATGATTTTAATGCAATAGATATAGTAGGAACAGGCGGAGATAAAAATACTTTTAATATATCTACTCTAGCTTCTTTTGTGGTAGCTGGTGCAGGAGAAAAAGTCATTAAGCATGGAAACTACGCCTCTTCTTCAAGAACTGGATCATCTAATATTTTGGAAATATTAGGATATAAATTTACCACAGACGTAAATAGTTTAAAAAATTTACTAGAAAAAGCTGGAATATGTTTTTTGCATGCTCCTTTGTTTTATCCATCTATAAAACAAATAGCTTCAATAAGAAAAAATATTGGTACAAAAACTATTTTAAATATACTAGGTCCTTTATTAAATCCAAGTGATAACCAGTATCAATTACTAGGAGTAAATAATATGGAAATAGCTAGATTTTATTACTATTTTTTACAAAAACAAAAAAAATATTCTATTATACATAGTTTGGATGGTTATGATGAAATTTCTCTAACAGGACCATTTAAATGTTATACACAACATGGAGAATCTAATTATTTTCCACAAACACTTGGTTGTCTAGTAGTAGAACCAAAAGATATTAAAGGAGGAAAAAGTACTGAAGAAAATAAAAATATTTTTTTAAATATTATTTCAGGAAATGGAACAAAACCTCAAAATGAAGTCGTTATTGTAAATGCTGCTTTTGCTCTAGCGCTAATAAATAAAGAAGATTGGATATATAATTATACTAGAGCAAAAGAAAGTCTTGAAAGTGGGAAGGCTAAAAAAGCTCTTAAAAAGTTCTTAGACAATTAAGAGACTATTTATGAATATACTTGAAAAAATAATAGAAGTAAAACGTAAATTATTGTCAATAAAAAGAAGTCAATTTCCTATTGATTACTTAGAAAAAAGTCGCTATTTTAATAGAGAAACTTATTCTTTATCCAGAAAAATTTCAAAGAAATCTATAGGAATAATAGCAGAATTTAAAAGAGAATCTCCATCTAAAGGATTACTTAACAACTATAATTTACCTGTAGAAAAGGTAATTATAGGCTATAAAAAGGCAGGGGTTATAGGGATTTCCATCCTAACCGACTTAACCTATTTTAAAGGTAAAGAGCAAGATCTTATAAAGACAAGAAAAATTGTACAACTACCTTTATTATATAAAGATATTATCATTGATGAATATCAAGTTTTACTAGCAAAAGCTATAGGATCAGATATTATACTGCTGATTGCAGAAGTTCTCTCTAAAAAAAAAATAAGAACACTAATACAAACAGCAAAATCATTAGGGTTAGAAGTATTAATGGAATTGCATTCAGAAAGAGAACTATATAAAATGAATGAAGAACTTATTATGATTGGAGTGAATAATAGAGATCTTAGATCTTTTTCAATAAATATAGAAAGTTCTATTGAACTTTCTAAAAGAATTACTGAAAAATTTAAAATATCAGAAAGTGGTATTTACGATCCTTATCAGATTACTTTTCTTCATAAAAAGGGGTTCAATAGTTTTCTTATTGGTGAAAACTTTATGCGTACTGAAGATCCAGGTAAGTCGTGCGAACATTTGATAAAAAAAATAAATGATAACCAATAAGGTTAAAATATGCGGAATGAAACATCCACAAAATATTAATTCAATCTCATTATTGAACCCTGATTTTATTGGGGTTATTTTTTATCCTTATTCTCCTAGATTTATAGGAATTTCATTTCCTATTGAAATTTTTACAACTGGAAAAAAAGTTGGCGTTTTTGTAAAAAATTCTATTGAAAATATTCTTAAAAAGATACAAAAATATGCTATAGAATTTGGACAAATTCATGGAGATGAAAGTATTGAATTTTGCGAAGAACTCTATAAAAACAATGTTTCTATCATAAAAGTTATTAGAGTTAATGAAGCTTTTTCTGTTATACAGAAATATACCAATTATAGTCTATATATTCTATTTGATACCCATTGTAAAGAATTTGGAGGAAGTGGTAGAAAGTTTTCTTGGGAAAAAATATCAGAATATGCCTTTGATACAAAATTTTTACTTAGTGGTGGAATAGGTATAAAAGACGTAGAAAGTATTAAAAATGTTTTTCATACGAAGTTTTTCGGAATTGATCTAAATAGTAAATTTGAAATAGAACCAGGAAATAAAAATAGGGATGAGCTAAAAAGGTTTTACCACAAAAAAAAATTTATGAAATTTGTAGATACAAAAGGGTTCTATGGAGAGTTTGGAGGGACATTTATTCCAGAAATGCTTTGGCCTAATATAAAAGAGTTAGAGAACAACTATCCAAAGATTATTATGGAAAAAAAATTTCAATACACATTACAAAGTCTCTTAAAAGACTTTGTTGGAAGACCAACTCCTCTTTTTTATTGCGAAGAACTTTCTAAAAAATATGAAGCTAAGATCTATCTTAAAAGAGAAGATCTGAATCATACAGGCGCACATAAGATAAATAATACTGTAGGACAGGCCCTATTAGCTAAAAAACTTGGGAAAAAAAAAATTATAGCTGAAACAGGGGCTGGCCAACATGGTGTAGCTACTGCTACTGTATGCGCTATATTAAATATGGATTGTATCGTCTTTATGGGTGATACCGATATTCAGCGACAGGCGATTAATGTAGATCGCATGAAAATGCTGGGTGCAACTATCATTCCTGTTAAGACAGGAACTCTTAAAGATGCTGTGAATGAAGCTTTACGTTATTGGATTGATAATCCTGAAAGTTACTATTTGATAGGCTCTGTGGTTGG
Source organism: Candidatus Uzinura diaspidicola str. ASNER (assembly GCA_000331975.1). GTDB lineage: Bacteria > Bacteroidota > Bacteroidia > Flavobacteriales > Blattabacteriaceae > Uzinura > Uzinura diaspidicola. The sequence goes on along the minus strand of CP003263.1, from coordinate 6,436 downwards.
TCCACATCCATATCCCCATATAGTATCATTCTTTCAATCTATTATTAGCGAGGAGATACAGCAACAATTAAAGGAAAAAGAAGGTTGTGAATATCCTGATTACCTCATTGCTAGCGTTGGTGGAGGTAGTAATGCAGCAGGAGCTTTCTATCATTTTCTTGACAACCTTTCTGTAAAACTTATTGCTGCAGAAGCTGCTGGATTAGGGTTAAAAACAAATAAGACTGCCTCTAGTACTTTTCACGGATCGAAAGGGGTGCTTCATGGGAGTCTGACTCTCCTTATGCAAGATGAATACGGGCAAATCATAGAACCTTATTCTATATCTGCAGGATTAGACTATCCTGGTATTGGACCTATGCATTCGCATCTATTTTATACTAATCGTGCTCAATTTATAAGTATTACCGACGATGAAGCTATACAAGCTGGATATGAACTTAGTTTTTTGCAGGGCATCATTCCTGCTATTGAAAGCGCACATTCAATAGCTATTTTGCCTAAACTTAATTTAAAAAATAATGAAGTTGTAGTTCTTAACTTATCTGGAAGAGGCGAGAAAGATATGGATAGTTACATTAACTATATGAATTTATATCATGAACATGATAGATAAAATCTTTACTCATAAAAAAAAATACATTTTAAGTATATATTTTACAGCAGGTTACCCAAAGTTAGAAAGCACTAAGAAAATTATAAGAATATTACAAAAATATTGTGTTGACATCATTGAAGTAGGAATCCCTTATTCTGATGCATTAGCTGACGGAACTACTATTCAAAATAGTAGTAAAAAATCGCTGGTAAATGGAATGAATTTAGATAAATTATTTGCACAATTGCAATGTATAAAAAAAGAATTATATATTCCTCTTATTTTTATGGGTTACTATAATTCATTTTTAAGTTTTGGAGAAAAAGCATTTCTAATTAAATGTAAACAAATTGGGATATCTGGGTTAATCTTTCCAGATATCCCTACCTATATTTATCAATATAATTATCAAGAACGTTTTAAAAAGTATGGTTTATATTTTATTATTTTAGTAACAACACATACTCCAATAGAAAGAATATTTAGCTTAAGTTCAATTACAGAAGGGTTTTTATATTTAGTATCTTCTACTACTACTACAGGAAAAAATGTTTTTTTTGATAAGAAAAAAGATGAATTTTTTACATGTTTAAACAGTAAAATAAAATTAAACATTCCAAAACTTATTGGTTTTGGCATTTCAAATAAAGAATCGTTTCATTGGTCTTGTAGTTATAGCGATGGGGCTATTATAGGTAGTTCTTTTATAAAATCGATAGATGAATATGATATAGAAGAAAGCATTCAACGTTTTCTACAATTAATAGAGGGAAATGCCTAAGAGAGATGATTGTTGTAAATGAAAAAAATTGCCATACAAGGCATAAAAGGATGTTACCATCATGTGTCCCTTATAAAATATTTAGGTGAAAACGGCTATGAAATAGTAGAATGTAATACTTTTAATAAACTTACACAAATAATAACTTATGGAGAAGCCAATTTAGGAGTAATGGCCATAGAAAATTCTATTATTGGTAGCATTTTCTATAATTATATTCTTTTATCAAACCATCATCTTAAAATATTAGGTTCCATTGTACTCAATATTGAACACAATCTTATAGCTTTTACTGATAAAAAATTCAATAAAATCCTATCACATCCAATAGCATTACAACAATGTGATAATTTTATATCTGAATACACTCAGATAAGAAAAATAGAATATAGTGATACGGCTTTAGCATCTCTATATATTTCCAAAAATATGTTAAAAAAAAAAGCTTCTATAGCATCTTTACGGGCATCTAAAGAATATGGCCTTTCAATCATATATAAAAATATTCAGAGTATTTCTAATAATTTTACAAGGTTATTTATAATAGAAACAACACAAAGAAAAATAAAGGTAAATTGGGATAAATCTTCTATACTATTTAGTTTAAACACAAACTGTCATAGTAAGTTATTGACTGTTTTAAATAACATAGCAGATAAAAAAATTTTTATTACTAAAATACTATCATTTCTGGATAAGCCTGGTGAATATCTATTTTATATAGATATTATTCTTGACGATTATATGGGTTACGAACAGATGAAGTCAAATATAAAAAAGAAATCACATTTCTTTTCTATTCTTGGAGAATACATGAATTATATTTTTTTATGATAAGTAAAAGTGATTATTTGACAGGCAGTTTTTTTTGGTAATGTACGGTTTTCTCTTGAAAACGCTAAAAAATTATATTTTTGAAGGATTACTTAATAAGAAATGTTATGCAACCTATTGACAAAATAAACAACGATTGGATTCTACAATTTAAAAAACCACTCATAATTGCAGGTCCATGCAGTGCAGAAACTCAGGAGCAAGTACTTGAAACAGCTTCCAAACTTAGTAAAGCTTCTATTCCAGTCTTTCGTGCTGGTATTTGGAAACCTCGTACCAAACCTGGAAATTTCGAAGGAATAGGTGAAATAGGTCTTAAATGGTTACAAAAAGTAAAAGAAGAGACGGGAATGCTAATTGCAACAGAAGTTGCTAATGCTACTCATGTAAAATATGCTATTGCATATAATATTGATATTTTATGGATAGGTGCTCGTAGTACCGTTAATCCTTTTTCTGTACAAGAAATTGCTGAATCTTTAAAAGATACAGATAAAATTATTTTAATAAAAAATCCTATTCATCCAGACTTTGATCTTTTGAAAGGTGCAATTGAAAGGCTTATTGCACAAGGAATAAAAAATATCGGTGTTATCCATCGAGGATTTTCAGCGTATAAAAATGCTCCTTATCGTAATTCTCCAAATTGGAGAATGGCCCTAGATTTTATAATTAGATTTCCTAATATTCCTATCTTATTTGATCCATCTCATATTTGTGGACAAAGAAAAGGTATTTCCAAGATTGCACAACAAGCATTAAATTGTGCTTTATCTGGTCTAATGATTGAAACTCATTGTTCCCCAGATAAAGCATGGAGTGACGCTAAACAACAAATTACTCCAGAAAAATTATTAGAAATTCTTAAATGCATAGAATTTAGAAATAAAAATACTAGACAAAAATTAGAAGTTCTACTACTACAAATTGATGAACAAGATCATCATATTCTTTCTTTATTATCAGAAAGATTTAAACTATCAACAATTTTTGGTAAACTTAAAAAGAACTATAATTTACCTATCGTACAACATAATCGATGGGAACAAATAATAGACGAATTAAAACCTTATATAAAACAATTAGATATATAGGAAGTAGGTCCTAGTCTTAATAGAGCTGTATACTAAACCATGTTACTGCTACTTAAAATAAAGAAGAAAACAAGTCAAAAAGAAAACAAAGATATTCAATATTCATAGCCCTCTATAATATCTCCTATTTTTAGATCATTATAGTCCTTAATATTTAAACCACATTCGTAGCCTTTCGCTACTTCTTTTACATCTTCTTTAAAACGTTTAAGTGACGCTAATTCCCCATTATAGATAACAATACCTTCTCTTATTAGTCTAATTTTAAGATGTCTATAAATCTTCCCATTAGTAACCATACAACCAGCAATTGTATATAATTTTTTTATATTGTAAATATTACGTATTTCAGCTTTTCCAATAACTTGTTCATTTTCAAGTGGTGAAATCATGACGTGATTTTTCATGTCATTTATAGCATCGTATATAACAGAATATAGACGAATATCAATATTTTTGTGTTCAGAAAAAGTACGAGCATTTAATGCTGTACTTACATTAAAACCTATAATAATGGCATTAGAAGCGTTAGCTAGTATTACATCAGATTCAGAAATCTGCCCAATTCCTTTATGGATAATATTTATAGATATTTCTTCAGTAGAAATGTTTTGAATAGCATCTGTTAGAGCCTCTACTGATCCATCTACATCTCCCTTTATAATGATATTAAATACCTTAAAATTAGTTAATGCGATTCTACGACCTATTTCATCTAGTGTAAGAGGTTTTTTTGTTCTAATGCTTTGCTCACGTTGTAGTTGCTTTCTTTTTAAAGCAATTTTTTTAGCGCCCTTTTCATCTATAAATACTTTAAACTTATCTCCTGCAGATGGAGCTCCATTTAGACCCAATAAAGATACTGGTTTAGCTGGACCAGCTTTAGAAATAAGATTATTAAAATCATCATAAATTGCTTTTACTTTACCAAAAAAGTACCCTGAAGAAACATAATCTCCTATTTTAATGGTTCCTTCTTGAACTAAAATAGTAGTAATAAACCCTTTATGTTTATCTATTGAAGATTCTATAACAGTTCCTGACGCAGGCTTATTAGGATTAGCCATCAGTTCTAGTAATTCAGCCTCTAACCAAACTTTTTCAAGCAACTGTTCAATACCTACACCAGTTTTTGCAGATATTTCTTGAGACTGATATTTTCCCCCCCATTCTTCTACTAAAAGATTCATATTAGCCAACTGCTTACGAATTTTATCAGGTTGAGACGTAGGTTTATCTATTTTATTTAAAGCGAATATAATAGGTATAGAGGCTGCCTTCGCATGACTGATGGCTTCTTTTGTTTGAGGCATTACATCATCATCTGTGTCTATAACAATAATAACTATATCCGTTATCTTGGTTCCCCTAGAGCGCATAGAAGTAAATGCTTCATGGCCTGGAGTATCGATAAAGGTAATGGATCTTCCTTCTTTTAATTCTACATTATAGGCACCGATATGTTGAGTTATTCCTCCTGATTCTCTTTCTATAATGTTTGTTTTTCTAATGTAATCAAGAAGAGAGGTTTTTCCATGATCTACATGCCCCATAATTGTCACAATAGGTACTCTAGAACAGAGACTATCTTGATCCTCTTTGGGAGAGTCATAGATATCTTCTCCTATAATATCTACGATATAACCAAATTCATAAGCTACTAATGAAAGTAAGTCTGGATCTAATCGCTGATTAATAGTTGCCATAACGCCTAATGACATGCAGTATCGTATTACATTACGAGAAGAGACTCCAATCATATTAGATAATTCATTTACAGTAGCGAACCCAGCTATTTTAAGAACTGTACTTTCTTGAGATTTTCTTGTAGAAGTTTTTTCCTTTTTATCTTGATCGTAATAGGTGCTTTTACTTGACCCGTTTTTACGAAACTCAGAATTATACTTTATTCCCTTTCTTTTAACAATTTCAGTTTTGAAATGTTTCTTATTGCGTTTTTTATGCATGATATAAAGTCTTAAGTTAAAAATCCCCTGTACAACACATATATCATTATTAAATTTAAGTGTGTCATAAATAGGTGGTGTAAATTTACGAGACAAATTTACTTATTTCTTCTTCATATTTATTATATGAAGAATAATAATTTCTTAAAATATTTATTTTATAGCCAGTAATTTTTCCAGCAAGTCTAATATTTTTCCCCTTTCGCCCTCTAGCTTTAGATACTTGTTCATATTTTAATGAAATCATTGCCTTTTTATTTTGTTCGTCTATTTCAATCATAGAAATCTTTGTTGTGCTCAAAGCACGCAAAATGTAAAGCTTAATATTCTTAGAATATTTTATTACATCTAAATTTTCTGTTTTCAATTCTTTGACTATCGCATGGAGACGAATGCCTTTTACACCTAAACAAGTACCTACCGGATCAATATGAGAATCGGAAGATTCTACAGATACTTTTGATTTTTCCCCAGGAATTCTGACTACCTGTTTTACTATAATGAATCCATCTAAAATCTCAGGAATTTCTTGTTCGAAAAGTTTCTGAATAAAATTAGGTCCAGTACGAGAAAGAATAATAATAGGCTGACTATCTTCCCAATATACATTCTTAATGATCGCCCGTATACTCTCTCTTTTACGCATAAAATCATTAAACATTTGTTCGTTCTTAGGCATGAACAAATCATTATGATCATCATCTCGTATAATCAAGTCTTTTCTTGCATGAAAGACTTTTCCAACAACAATATCTCCTATCCTCGTTCTGAAATTATTATACCTCTGTATCGTACAATATTCTTTACTTTTTAAGTAAAAATTGTATTTAAAAGTAAGAATGTATCTTCTATCCATAAGTTTAAGAGCGAATTGCTCTGTTATCTCTTCTCCCACTTCAAAATCATATTCTATTTGCTTAGCAGATGATATATCTATTTCTTTATTAGATTCCTGTATTTCATCTACTATAATACGATTACGCCATATATCAATAGATCCATTTTCATAATCTATGAAAAGATCCAAATTTTCTACGTGTCTATATTTTTTAATAACAGTATTTAGAATAGAATATTCTAATATAGTCATAAGAGTTACACTGTCTATATGGTTGTACTTCTTAAAATCAGTAAATGACTCTATTAGGCCCATATTATTCAT